>NZ_SCOH01000020.1 GCF_005503445.1 Chitinivorax sp. B
ACCGTTAGGCTAACGCCTTCGTGTTTGAATTCCGGAGTAACGTTGCAACGACTCATGAACACCGCCGCGAGTAGGTCGGTACGGTACCACCTATGTTGGGACCCAGATTTATTTAGACCAATGAACTCTGAATATTGCAAAGGGTGGTGGTTTCCTGGTGACTTGAGATGTACGTCTGTTTTGGTGTGGATTGTGAAATGATCCGGTATAATGGCATATAAAATGCCAAAAGCATATATTGTGGTATGCGTTTGTATACTTTCTTTCACCCTCAATCACTAAAGGTAAGACGTGAAAACTTACACCAAATTTGCTACTGCCCTTTTACTCACTGGTGTCGCTTTGTCTGCATCTGCTGCTGAATTTTGCCGTCCTTTGATCGGTGCCGTTCATCTGGAGCCCGATGCAGACTGCAAGGTTGCAGAAGCCTATCCAGGCAACGCATATTTGAAGCAGCCCAATACTTGCTTCAAGACCACCGTAACAGGTCTGGGACGTGGTTACTCCGGTTTGACTATGGAGTCTGTCATGGGTGTTGACCAAGGTCGTACAGTGACTCCCAACGTAGCGAACGAAAAGGAGGCACCCCCGATGACTGGTGCTTTGCCGATTCCGCAAACTCGTCAGTTCTTCACAGGCCGCACTGTGTTGAAAACCTTTTGGGGTGATATTTATGCAGCAGAAGCGGGCGTGCAAAGTGCCAAGGGAATGACTGAGCAGGCCATCATTGTTGGTGGTACTGGCCACTATAAAAATGCACGTGGCTACATGACGATCTTTGGTAATTATGTTGGGGGGTGGGGTACACATGTTGGTGAAATCTGCACCTCTCGTTAATGTACGCAGTGATTTACCTGTTTTAGTGTGATGGCTGATTGATATCCACTAGATTGGGGCAGGATCATTAATCCGGCAGGGTGTAGCTTTAACTTAAACGTGTACAAGGTTTCGTTTTAAAAGCAAGATGGGTTAAAACAAAATTATGCCGGATCAATAGTTGGCATTTTACTGCGCCTTAATGTGTGGTAGGGCAAGGTACAAGCAAACCGGGGAGTCAGTATTGCTGCCCGGTTTCTTTTGTTTGATATCTTTAGGTTTAAGGTGGTGAAACTGGTCACTGCAGTTCATTGCAGTTGAGCAAGTGTTTCCTTAAGCTGACTTTCTGAAATGGGTTTGTTCAATCGAGCGGAAAAAGGCTGGGTTACAGTTTCTGGCTGATGACTGTCATGTGCTGAGGTGGTGATAATTGCAAATGGCCGAGAGACTTTGGTTTCATCGTAAATATTGGCCGTGTCGAGATCACTGTCACAAATGATGGCATCGAATTGATTATTGTCCATCATCGATTTAGCTTCTGACTCAGAAGATGCGCACTGGCACCGCATCCCAAGCTGCAATAGCATTTCTTGCAGCGATTGGCGAATGGCTGGGTCATTGTCCACCAATAGTACGGATTGAATACCTGCTATGTAGGATGAGGCTGCCAGTTGCACAGGGATAAACACAGTAACGGTTGTGCCATTGTCCACCAGGCTGTGTATGTTGATATGGCCACCCATGGCCTCGACCAGGCTTTTGACGATCCAGAGTCCCAAGCCGGTGCCGCCACGCTTGTTGGGACCTTGCTGAAATGGCTCTTGGACACGCTTCAGAAAGTTGGAGGGAATACCAACGCCCGTATCCTTGACAGTCAGAATCAATAACGGGTCACTGTCAATCTGGATTTCGACGTTGATGGTCACGCTACCCGTATCTGTATATTTCACCCCGTTGGATGCCAAATTCCACAATATCTGCCGTAGCCGTTTTTCATCTGACATGATGTGTCGGATGTGCCTCAGATCAGTCAACAATGAAATCCCACGTTGCTCCGCACGATAGGTGAGAGCGTCAACAACTTGATTGACGACATGTTGTAAGTCAGTTGGCTCGCTGGTGAGGGTAAGTTGTTCGCTACAGATGGCGGCTTGGTCAATCATCCCATCAATAATGGATTCTAGATGCAGCATGGAAGCGTTCAACCGTTGGACAGCCTTTGTTGCTGAATTTCCTAATGGGAGCGATTTGGCGATGATCCGCACGTTGGTGGCGATACTTTGCAAGGGTGAGCGGAATTCGTGGCTGATTCCTGCCAATACTGTATTACGGGCAACATTCTCTTGCTGCTGCTGCAGAAGTTGCGCACGAAAACGGCGGGCTTCAATATGCAGAATGATGCAGACCATCAACAAGAGACCAATTGCAATCACCAGCAACAACATGATGGTGCGTGTTGTTTGCTGGATACGTTGTTCTCGGTCCTCATTGAATTGTTGTTCCATCAGGCGGGTCTGATTGGAAAATGCTTCACTACGCTCCCGTTCTACTGCAACTTTGTGGATCAATTCTTCCAACACAGGAGGATTGAGCCGACCTTTGATGTCTTGCATGTAGGCAGTCAGGGCTTGTAGTCGATTCACATAGGCGTCAAAACCATCAACAGCTTTCAAGTAGCGCTGGCTACCAAAATTGGCATTAAGGATGTCTTCCAGGCGGCTGTTCACAAAATCAATACGCATTGTCACTGGGACATCGTGCGATGGTTTTTTGGCCAAGGTCAACGCGGCTTCTTCGGCAAGTAATCCCAATTCTCGATCCATGCGAGAGGGTAGCCAGAACAGATCACGCGAATTCTGCTGGGAATCCAGATTCCGGTACAGATCCACCAGTTCGACAGCGATGAAAGTAATGGCCAATACCGCCAGAATGCCAACAACAATAATACCCTTACCTGCAGGGTAGCTACGCCATTGACGCAGAATACTGCCTAACGAACGATGATTTTCTTCACGTACCATACATACAGGTTTTCACGCGATGAGCGTCGAAGCTCAGAATATTGGCTATAAGGAAACAGGGTCATATATGGCCCCTTCTCTTTGATGGTGAGGCGTTGACCGTTGCCTGATATGGCTAGGATCGGTTGGTAGCGCTCAATATCTGTCAACGGTAGGGCGGACACATAGCCATTGGATGCTACAACCGTCACGGTACTAGCATGGCGTAACTTAAGGATTGTTGACAGCAACGGCCCTTGAAAATCGATTTCTTTGGGGTTCCATTGGGTTGCCGTTCGCAGGCCTGCTTGAGGGAGCGCTTGCAATTGGGCATCACTGAAGGTTTCGACATGATCGCGATACACAATAGTGAGTGGGCTGGCATAGACATAGCCAATGCACGTCCATAGACAGAGCAGGCATATCCTGACAGGTTTCATCGCACTTTCCCATGTGATAGGTCGCGCATCGCTGCTTTCTCAGTTGATACGCCATCATGCTGGGTTTGTGCTTTGACACACTGGGGTGATGCAATAGTTTTCCAGGGCATGGCGAAGATTGCTGTTTTCCGCATGAAATATCCACTACTCGAATCAAAAGCGTGCTTATGATAATTGGAAAAAACGCGAAAGAAGATTCGTTTTACATTGAGTAATTGTTAAATCAAATGCTTATGTTAATTTTCAAATTGCGAATGTAAGTATGCCAAGTGGCCTGATATGCCATGGTCTTGCTGTTAGTCCAGTTATTGCTTGTACAAATCTATTCCCAAGGGCCGCCTCTTGCGTGAACGTGATCGGGGCTCATTTGCTGTTTATCACCCCTATTTATCACACCAAAATTCTGGTTCTTGTGCTGCAACTCCCCCCCGTTGACGGCCACTTTTGATAGATCTTGGCTAGGTTCTAAACGCTAAATCAATCAATAAGGATTTGCCTTCAATCAGGTTCGTTTCCGATGGCCTTATAGTGCTTTCGGACTAAGTCTAGCTAGCCACGGGATTTAGTGGACCTAGCCATTCCGCCCTCGGCCCGCACTTCTTACGGTGAATATCCCTAAGCCTTGAAGGGGCATAGCATGCAATCGAGTGAAAACCTTGGCTGACAGGACAAGGTGATCGGTGCAGTCCGTTACGGGGGTAGCAATCATGGCTCAGGAGAGTCGCAAGCAAATGTCAGTACTGATTTCTAGTACTGCGGCATTCACAGTCTGTTTCATGGTGTGGATGATGTTCGCCATCATCGGCATTCCGATCAAAAAACAACTTGGGCTGAACGAGACCGAATTTGGTTTGTTGACAGCGACACCTGTGCTTACTGGTTCACTGGTTAGAGTGCCACTGGGCATCTGGACCGACCGCTTTGGCGGTCGTATTGTACTGTTTGCGCTGATGTTGTCGACAGTGCTGCCGATCTGGTTGATGCAATACGCGACGGAATACTGGCATTTTCTGGTGTTGGGACTGTTTGTTGGTCTAGCTGGCGGTTCATTCTCAGTTGGGACACCCTATGTCGCACGCTGGTTTCCCAAGAATCGGCAGGGTCTGGCCATGGGGGTGTTTGGGGCGGGGAATTCCGGATCGGCTGTCACCAAATTCCTGGCACCTGCGCTGATTGCCACTGCCGGTGGCACTTGGACCATCGTGCCACAAGTGTATTCGGTGATCATGCTGGTGGCCGCTTTGTTATTCTGGGCGTTCTCCGCCACGAACCCGGCCCACAATGTATCGGGTACTGCAGGGTTTGGAGAGCAACTGAAAATGCTGAAAGACCCGCGTGTATGGCGTTATTGTCAGTACTACTCGGTTGTATTTGGTGGCTATGTGGCATTGGCTTTGTGGATGACCAAATACTATGTCGGCGAGTATGGCTTCGACATGCGACTGGCAGCGCTGCTGGCGGCCTGTTTTTCTCTACCTGGCGGCGTGTTGCGGGCACTGGGGGGCTGGATATCTGACCGCTATGGTGCTTACAAGACCACATGGTGGGTAATGTGGGTGTGCTGGGTAGCGTTCTTCCTTCTCAGCTATCCGCAAACGCAAATGGTGGTCAGTACTATCAATGGTCCAGTCACCATGCATATTGGCCTCAGTCCCTGGGTATTCACCGGACTGTTGTTCATAGTCGGGATTGCAACGGCCATTGGCAAGGCATCGGTATTCAAATTCATCTCAGATGATTTCAGCCACAACATTGGCGCCGTATCAGGCATTGTCGGCCTGGCCGGCGGCTTGGGTGGCTTTATTCTGCCGATCATGTTTGGTGCCCTGGTTGATCTGACGGGCATTCGTACCAGCTGTTTCATGCTGTTGTACGGCACGGTCTGCGTCAGCTTGGTATGGATGCATTACAGCTTCAAACCGGAAAGTTGTGCGGTAGAGGTGAACCAAGCCCTAGCTGGTACTAGTAAGGCTTGATCGGGTGCGGGCGGCGGTGTGCCCCGCGCCCGATACATGGCAATGTGAAGACGGAGTAATCAATAATGGCTACGCATGTGATTAAGCGCTGGGAGCCGGAAGATACAGGCTTTTGGCAGAGTGAAGGTGAGAAGGTCGCCTATCGCAATTTGTGGATTTCCATTCCGGCCCTGATGCTGGCATTCAGTGTGTGGATGTTGTGGAGCGTGGTGGTGGTCAACCTCGATAAGGCGGGGTTCACTTTCACCAAAAACCAGCTGTTTTGGTTGACTGCATTGCCCGCGTTGTCGGGTGCGACATTACGCATTTTCTATTCATTTCTGGTGCCGATCTTTGGTGGGCGCAAATGGACGGCGATTTCCACTGCCAGTTTGCTGATCCCTGCCTTGGGTATGGGGTTCGCCCTGCGGGACCCGACTACGTCCTACCCGACTTTGCTGATTCTGGCGTTGTTGTGTGGATTTGGAGGGGGAAATTTCAGTTCGTCCATGGCCAATATCAGCTTTTTCTTTCCGAAAGCAAAAAAGGGGTTGGCGACGGGACTGAACGCGGGGATTGGCAACCTTGGAGTGTCTGTGGTGCAGTTCCTGACCCCGATTGTGATCTCGACTGCAGTGTTTGGTGCATTGGCAGGTGATCCGGCGGTGTTCACCAAGGATGGCGTCTCCAAGCAGATCTGGCTGCAAAACGCGGGTTTCGTCTGGGTACCATTCATTGTCATGGCCACCATAGCGGCTTGGTTTGGTATGAACGACATTGCTGATGCCAAAGCATCATTTGCTGATCAAGCGGTGATTTTCAAGCGCAAGCACAACTGGCTGATGTGCTGGCTCTATATTGGTACCTTTGGCTCATTTATTGGTTTCTCTGCTGGTTTGGCGATGTTGACCAAGTCACAGTTCCCAGATGTCAATCCGACACAATATGCCTTTCTGGGGCCGCTGGTAGGGGCGCTGACACGTCCGATCGGTGGCTGGGTCTCGGACAAGCTAGGTGGTGCACGCGTGACATTGTGGGTATTCCTGGCCATGGTATTTGCGGTGTTTGGGGTATTGAGCTTCATGCCGCACAACGGTGTAGGCGGAAACTTTCAGGGTTTCCTGATGATGTTCATCGTACTGTTCGCGCTGACAGGTATTGGCAATGGCTCAACTTTCCGGATGATTCCGATCATTTTCTTGACAGAACGGCAACATGAGGCCCAAGGCAAGGGTGATATCGCACAACGACAAGCTTTATTGGATGCAGGTAAGGAATCGGCGGCTGTGCTGGGCTTTTCCGGTGCAATTGGCGCATATGGTGGCTTTTTCATTCCAAAGAGCTTCGGTACATCGATTGATCTGACGGGTTCGGTGGATGCAGCACTGTACTGTTTTGTCGCGTTCTATATCAGTTGTTTGCTGGTGACCTGGTGGTTCTATGCTCGTAAGGGGGCGCAAATGCCTTGCTAAGGTGCTTGGCGATAAGGTGTAAACAGAAAGGGAGCCCAGGCTCCCTTTCTGTTTTTATACGGTCAAGCGTTCTGGTTCTGGAGCAACACCATTTGTGACGGGATCGGTGCAGGCATGCCGGCTGCTGCAGGGGCTTCGCGCATTACCTTGTTTGCGTCGAAATACACTTGCCAATAATGATCATTATGGCAATAAGGACGAACGGCCAACACAGGCCCAATCAGATTGAATTCGAGAATTTCCACATCAGGTGCCGGGTCCTTCATTACGTTCGGAACTTTGGCCAATTCCTGCTTCAGCAGCGTGATGGCGGCGGCATGGTCTGCATTCCCGGCCAGCTGACATTTCAGCTCCACACGACGATAAGGGTTGTGGCTGAAGTTTTGAATGGTGTCGCCAAAGATTTTGTTGTTGCCCACAATGGTCATGACATTGTCTGGTGTATTGATTGTGGTCGAAAACAGGCCGATTTCCTTGATGGTGCCGGTGACGCCGGCTACGGTCACAAAATCGCCTACCTTGAACGGCCGTAAGGCAACCAGAAACGCCCCCGCCGCAAAGTTAGCCAGCAAACCTGACCAAGCCATCCCAATGGCGACACCGGCTGCGGCAATCAATGCCGCAAATGTCGTGGTCTGAATGCCGAAATAACCCAGAATGCCAATGATCAGAATAATGTTCAGTGTGACGGTGACCATGTTGCCGATATAGCGAAGCATGGTCGGGTCGACCTTTTGTCGTTCCAGTGAACTGGACAGCAAACGACTTGCCAGCCCGATCAGCCAACGGCCAATGATCCAGAAGGCAATCGCCACCAGAATCTTGACGCCGAATTCGGTCAAATACTGCTCAATCAGGTTTCGCCAATGGGTGAAGTTCAGATCTTGCATGTTGCACTCCTGTGAATGGGTCATCGATTTTGCCCATTCACTATGGACCGGGCCGGGAGGGTCTGCAAGGCGAGATCCATGCCCAGCGCGGGTTCTGTACATGCATCAGTTGGAATGTGGGTAGGGGGAAATGCCGACTCAATTAAAGGAGTTGGACTGACCTTATCGCTAATGAAGCCGGGGGAGCGGTGAGGTGGGAGTCAGAAGACGCCGGATTGGTCGATCATCTGCTTAAGCAGACCGTCATTCGTCATGGATTGCAGGCCCTTGTTGAAAGCCTCTCGCAATGCTTTTGCCCGAGGCGCCTTCAAAGACAAAGCCACATATTGCAGCATGGTGGCAATGGGCGGATCGATCCAGATCAGTTGCTTGCCAAGATGCGGTAGTTCATTGGTGATCAGATATTGGGCGACACCTTTCTCGATCAGAATCAAATCAACTCGACCAGCCCCCAATTTGATCAAGTTGTGCTTGTCATCAGGAGCCGGGTCGGTAGTGAGTTTGGCGGCCACAAAATTGGGTGGATCGCCGTAGCTTTGTACTGTTCCAATCACATAAGGACGCAGGTCTTCAAAGCTCTGAAACTGAATGCTGGTGTCGGTGCGCGTATAGAAGCCAAGCTGTATGGGTGGCATCGGATCGGAATACATCAGGAAACTTTCACGTTCTTTCAAATACCATACGCCAAACAAGCCATCGACCCGACCATTCTTTGCATAGGCAAGGCAGCGCGTCCAGGGGAGGAATTCCAGCTTGGTGTGATAACCGCTGCGCCGAAAAGCTTCGCGCACTATTTCGCTGATGACGCCTTCATTGGGTAAGGTTGGCCCAAAGTAAGGGGGATAAGCAGAGGTGACCAAATGAACTGTTTTTACTGGTTCAGCTTGGATGGGCTTGGCCGGCAGAGCAAGACTGAGCACGAAGAGTATACTCAGCAAACCCCATAGCCAGATGCGATAGACCATTGCTGTCCTTACCTTACTGTGCACAATCCGCCAGTACAAATCAGCCAACTGTGTGTCAGCAAGTGCTTAACAATACGATGCAAGTGGTAATGCCAAATCAAGTTTCCTGTTTCTCAATATAGTTAACTTTCTGTTGATTTTGTCGGTGGCCATGACACCGATGGTATTGAACACAGTGCCATTGCTATAACACCCAGTCTTCGTTGCCCGCCCGCCAATAGTCACACTGGCGTTGCACCACGGCAGACAACATACGGTGTTGCTGGAATTGTTCGCGAATCCAGTCGGCATCGGTTTTCATGCGCATGGCCCGTACACGCAGATAACCCAGTGCATCCTGCGTCCCTAACCGCGCTGCAGTTTCGCTGAGCATATCCAGCGTGGTGAACAAATCCTGTCGCAGTTCTGGCTGGGCACCAGTCTCCGCGTCTGACAAGGTCCCGGCCATGCCAAAACGGCAAGCCTGGAAGCGATTGTAGGCATAAGTTTGGTACAGATCCGGATGGGCCGATAATTCTGGATGATCTAAGAAATAGGCGGCCAGTGTTCTGGCATAGGCCGCCAATGCAACCGAGGTTTCCAGTTGTAACGGTGTATCGCAGACACGAACTTCGACTGTCCCATATTCAGGTTTAGGGCGAATATCCCAATAGAAGTCCTTCATGCTGGCGACAATGCCATAGCTCGACATTTTGGAGAAATAAGCCTGAAAATCGGCCCAAGAGCTCAGCATCGGCATGAAGCCGGAAAGCGGGAACGCATTTACGCTGGTCAGTCGAGACGACTGGAACGAGGTGTCGACACCTTGGTGAAATGGAGACGAAGCTGACAAGGCGATGAAATGCGGGACATAGCGACCCAGCAAGAGTGTCAGTCGAACTGCGGCATCACCATCCGGTACGCCGATATGGATATGCTGGCCGTAAACTGTAAATTGTTTTGCCAGATAGCCATATAGCTCAGACACCAACATGTACCGCTCTTTCGGATAGATGCGCTGGTCGCCCCAGTGCTGGAATGGGTGGGAGCCACCACCTGCAATACCGAGATTGAGCTTGTCAGCGCAATCCAGCATCAGTGTGCGAATCTCGCGCAGCTCTTGTAGCATTTCATGGTGGCTGCGGTGGATGGCGCTGCCGACTTCAATCATGCTTTCGGTGATTTCAGGTTTGATGTCGAAATTGTGCTTTTTACGACCAATCAACGTCAACAGATCGGGCGCGCCGCGCGTCAAGTTGAAATCTCGACGGTTGACGATTTGCAGTTCGAGCTCGATACCAAAGGTCAGTGGTTCGGAAGGGGTGAATTCAAGCATATATGGGCTCCGTTAGCGGGCTCAAGATTTGGCTTCGCCACTGGCTGTTAGGGCGAGACGTAGTACCAGCGGGCCGGTCAGTTCCAGCAATGCGAGCACTGAGATCATCAAGGCGGACAGTTCTGCCCCAAAGTCGGGATAGGGGGCGGACACATGCAAGGCTAGCAAGGTGGCTACACCAGACATCGGAAACAGGCTGATACCCAGCCACATGCCCTTTTTCCAGCTGATCCCATTGAACCAGGCAAGCAGCCCAGTGGTGGTGGTCATCACTACGCTGCGCAAGGCGATGAAGGCCAACGCCAGCCCGATGAATTCCGGTAAATAGCGCAAGGAAATCTGCGCGCCGGTATACACGAACAGAATCGTGCACAACATGGCATTGATTGGCGCTAATTCATCTTCACGAATGAACCACATCGCATGAGTACTGCGGGTCGTGGCGCCCATGACCAGCAAGGCGATCAACGAGGACAATCCGAGGCTGCTGCCCAGACCGACTACCAAGGCAACTGCAGCAATGATCAAGGTACCTTGTTGCATGCTGGATTCGATTTTCAGGACTGTCGGTAGCGTCAGTAGTCGTGCAGCCAGCCAACCCAACAAGCACCCACCGACGACTCGATAGGTCGAATGGATAATGGCGGTATACCACGCAGGTTGATGCTGCATGTAATGTGCACTTAGGCACACTGCAAACAGCAAGATGGCCAGCGCATTCCCCAAGGCGGTCAGATGCAACATGCGCTCGGTCAACTGACCTTCGGCTTTCAGCTCACGGACCAGCAGCAATGCCACCGCCGGGGAACTGGTAATGCCGATCGAAGCCACCATGCTGGCCGGTAGGGTGGGAATCCCCGCCAGACTGAGACTTAGGAAGAGTGCAGCAAAGGTCAAGGCGCTGACCATCAGGCCCGTGAACAATAGCCAGCGTTCCCGCAGTAGCCATCGCACATCAATGCGCCTGCCTAGCTCAAATAGTACTAGTCCAAGCGCAATATCGACAATGAATCGGAACTCATCCAGACCGGACTGTGTGAGCAGATTCAAACCTGATGGGCCGATGGCCAGCCCGGATAACAGACAGCCGGTAATGAACGGGACATGCAACATGCGTCGGCAAAGCGATGCCCCCAACACGCCGGCCGCCAGTAGCAAGCCGAGCACCAATAACGTGACCATGTCGCCGGATGGCTTCACATTCAACCAGGAAATCAAGGATTCTGGCATGACGCTCCTTTCTGTGCAGAACATTGCGGATGGGCTAGGTGACACGAGGAGCCCGGCGATCATACCGGTTACGGGTTGAGTCACCAAATGGATAAAGGATTCAGCATGTTGGCATGAGTATCCGCAAATGTCTGCTTTGGTTTATTGTTTGTTGAGCGGTGGGGTGATCCACCTCCGGTTGGATTGTGTACAACCGGGTAACGCCTGCAGGTGTTTTCAAGTTGGTCTTTTACACATTGAGAATAGTTCCCAAAGTCGATTTATGAACGTTCTGTCTGGTTGCTGGCGAATTGCTGGCGAAGATTGACATGTCATGTGGAAATTGCTTTGTTGAATGTCAAATCAATGGCTTGCAGTCTGCTACATTGAAAGCGATAGATGCGTGACTGCAAATGTGGCAACCCAATGTGATGAGTGTCCGGTCGAGGAATGGCTGGAGTATGTTGTCGGCAAATGATTCAAGGGGACTGGAATGAGCCCGTGGCAAACCAAATTGTTGATCGCACTGGTGGCACTTGCACCAGGTTGGACCTACGCGGCCGATACCACCGTGACGTTACTGATTGATGATGCATATCCACCGTATGCCTACAAGCAGAATGACAAGGCGGCCGGTATATACCCTGATGTATTACGAATGGCTGCTAGCAAGTTGAAGGGGTTCAAGGTGGAGCTGGTCCCTAAGCCATGGAAACGAGCGCTGGCCGAGGTGGAGGCCGGTATGGCCATGGGTGTGGTGCCACCGTACTATCGACCGATTGAGCGACCTTGGATCAGGCCTTATTCGGTGCCGATTCTGGAGGAGCGAGTGGTGGTGTTTTGTCGCCGTGAGATGTTTTCAGATAGTCCACGCTTGCGTTGGCCGGATGACTATCGTGGTTTGACGTTTGGCAACAATATGGGCTTTGTGCTGGGAGGGCAGCCCTTCTGGACTGCAGTGCAGATGGGTTTGATCACCGTACAGGAAGCCCCGGGTAGCCGCACCAATCTGACCAAACTGATCAACAAGCGCATTGATTGCTATTTGAACGACCGGTTGGCCATTCTCTCTGAGATTGCACAGATGCGGCGGGATGGCATCTACGATGATATCAAGCATGCTCACATTCAAGAGGGGGCCACAATTTCCATCGAGAATGGGCATATTGGCTACAGCAGCGTAGATGGTGAACGATTCGCTCACAAAGACGAATTTGTCAAACAGATGGATGCCATTTTGACTTTGATGCGGCAATCTGGCGATATCCAGCGGATTGTGGATCAATATACGCGCTGATCTGGGGCGTTTTATCACAAAAACAAAGGCGCGGCTGGTGCTGGATTCGCAGGCTCTACTGAACCATTGCTACGTGGGCTAACGTAACAATGATGCTGAGCCGCTTATGCATCAGTGACCGCTGGCGTGTTTTCACTGGAACGGGGCGCGTTGGTGACCCCGAACGGGATGTGAACGGACGGCAGGACTGTTGACGTTGGTTCCAGATGCAAGCGCTGATCATCAAAGAAGATGTGTGGCTGCATTACTTCCAGAATGCGTTTCTTCTCGACACCACCCAGAAAAAACGCCTCATTGACAAAAATATCCCAACTGCGCATGGTGTTGATGACACGTTCATGAGATGGTGCGTTACGTGCGGTGACAATGGATACTCGTAACCGAGGTTGATAGTGTTGATCTTGACTGGCGCGATCCAGCTCTTGGCGCTGGATCAGCGACAGTTTTTTCAGAAACTGGGCCAACGGGCCAGGATTGTGCGGTATGTTGACATGCTGCTGTTCATGGGCATGAAAGCGGCCGATATCTCGGGTGTGTTGGAAAACCGCTTCGGCCTGATCGTCGGCTAGTACGCCATCGAAATCTAACGCAATCCGCAATTCGTGATCGTCCGGATCATCCGGTGCATTGGAGTGCAACACCTGACCTGCAGGGTAACCGGCCTCCATGGCCTGCTTCACGTCATCTTCGTTGGCGGACAGGAATAGACTGATGTTCAGTGCTGGAATATAGCGATAGGGTGAGCGACCCTGCAGGAATACTGCCCGTGTCATGTCCAGCTCGTAATGCTTGATGGTGTCCATGACCCGCATCCCTGTGTCTGGATCGTTACGTGACAACAGGATCACCTCAATGGGCGGGTCTGCTGGATTGACTGCGTTGATTGACAGCAATCGTTTGATGAATGGAAAGGCAACACCCGGTGCAAGTGGCTGATGTTGCTTGTCACGTTGATATTGACGATAGGTGGCTTCACCTTGTTCGCGAAACACCTGATCGGATTCCGCCAGATCAAATAAAGCACTGGAGGCCAAACCGACTACCAATCGTTTTTCCAGTTCGTAGGGCATGATGTGGTCAGCGTTGTTGTCAAAGAGTGGTGCCTGAACAGTGTGGCGTCCGCATTGAATCACGGGGCTTGGTACTTGGGAAGCGCTACTCGCGGAATTGATCACGAATCAATCTGTACGACGGGGGATTGGTACACAGTCCAGATCATTGGCAAATTGCAGCTTGCCTTGATAATGATGGCGAATGGTACGAGTTGTCGTTGTTTCTTGCCCCAAGGTGCGTTGCATGCGATGTGAAAGTAACAAATGTTGGACCTTGCTCAGTGACGCAATCTCGCCAATACGTGACGGAGGCATGTGCAGAGCCCGTTCCACACCTTGTGCGCCCTCGGGTACAGCATTGTGAGCTACCAGCAAACCAGCGCCACGGGTCAGTTTGATCAAGGCCTCGCCGTTACCATTGGTATCGCCGGAAAACACCACTGCATGTTCACCAATATCGACGCGCCAGGCCAAGGCGGGAACTGCCCCGTGTGCCACACTGGCGGCTGTCAGTTGTAGTCGGTCTTGTTGCAGCACGGGCATTTTGTCTTCGCCTTCCGGCAGAATATCTTGTGGTCGCAACTGATAGGAGGCCTGATCATCACCAGAAACGAATCGTTCCAGATACCGATAGGCACCACCCTGCATACCCAGCAGCGACTTCAACCATTCGCTGGTCGGTGGAAAACGGCTGCTACCGTCTGGTCCCAGCACGGGCAAATCGCGGGATCGGTCTCCAAAGAAGCCTGCCTTGACGTAGGCTGGCAGGTCAGCGCTGTGATCGGTATGCAGATGTGTCAGGGCAATCGCCTCCAGCATTTCAAACCGTGCACTCACCCGACCGAAGTTCACAGCACTGCCAGGGCCCGCATCAATCAATACCCGACTGCGGCCGTGATCCCAGATCAGGTAACTGCTCTGAGCACGACCGGTCAACTCAGGCCCGCCAGACCCTAGTACCTGCACGTAAACACCGGTCGTCGGGCAGCCTTGTGGCTTGGCCCAGGCGAGGGTGCTGCTTGCAAGCAGGGCAACACAGCCGATCAAGTAGGTAGACCGCCGCATCGGCTGTATGCGGCATGTATTTTGAGCGTCTGCCTGATCTGATTTGGAGCGGCAATCACTGTGCAAGCATTGTCGCTGGGCAATGAGTGCGGAACGTGGCATGGGACTATTCCTGGAAAATGTGCTTGGTCGTTCATCCTGCGAAAATCTGACAACGGGCAGGAATAAACCGGATCAGCAGTCACATGATCACGGCCAAGTGAAACTTTCCGCTATGGGGTATCACACTCTCCAGTACATCGACGCAGTTTGCCAGCTCTTCGACCAGCATGCGTTGTTGAGTGGGCGGTAACCATTCCTCTCGATGATCCTGCAAATGGATGTGCAGCGCTTTGAGCGTGGCCAGGCCGGCTTCGGCATCGAACCATTCCATATCCTCTACGCTATAGCCTTTGTCATCGTCGTCATCCGACGAATCATCATCATCGTCATCGCCAAAATCATCAGCCATGTTGTATTCGACATCGGTTTCATCGGTGAAGGACGATAACTTGGCAACACCCAGTTCGTCACAAAGCTCATCCAGATCATCGCAATAATCGAACATTAGTGAATGGTTATCACTGTCCTCTGAACAATGGCCGTTTTCCAGGGTTTGAATCCAGAATGTCATGCTCATGGGGGAAACTCCTGTCAAGATGGGAGAGCGTGGTTGATTGACAGAATCATAGTCACAGTGGCGGCAACGTAACAGGCCCAGTGTACCGATCAACTATGGACACGGTTGGCAGGCAATGTACTATGCTCATCTGGCCGGTTGGTAAACCTTGCCGGAACCGGTGCATTTCTACTGTGATAAATCATTGACCTGAAAGGTGCAAACCATGTTTGGCAAAGTGGCGGCAGATATGTTGGGTTTGAGTGATATCGGATCGGTGATCGGGCCGGCCGATTACGATAAGGTTGATGCAGATGATTATGTGATGCATGAGGACGACGAGAAGATCTATTTCCTGATCAAGTCCAAATCCGACGAGTACTGCTTTACCAATAAAGCGCTGATCCATCTGGATGGCACCAGTGCCGCCAGTAAAAAACGTATGTTGCGCCGCTATAGCTACCATACTCACCAGATTGCCAATGTGTTGCTGGAAACGGCTGGTACGATCGATATGGATGTCGAAATCAAGTTCGATCTAGGCGACCAACACTTCTCCATCGACGTGCATAAAAAGCATCTGGAACCATTGAAAGATCTTTACAAAGCGCTGATCCGCATTGCGGATCTGTGTCATGAAAACGAGATTGCGCTGGAAAATGCCCGCCACAGTCTGGAGGTTGCCTCCGCCACATTTGGCCGGAGTGCCTCACACAGCGGGTCGGTCGTGGACGCATTCAAGGAGCTGAATCAAGCTGCCTTTGACTGGTTGACCAGCGCTAGACGGCAATATTGCGTCAAGGATTTTGGCTTCGTGTTTGAGCGGTATATTCACAACTGATGCAGTTCAACCCTGTCGTGCAACTGGTTGGGTTGACCATGTGGCTGTGTGATAAGGTGATTTGAGCAAGCTCATATCACCTTGCCGGGGTTGAATAACCCAGTTGGATCTAGCCAGGCTTTCATGCCACGCATCAACTGTATGCCTGTCGGGTCTCCACAGTCTGCCAGCCGGTCGCGTTTCAATTGGCCAATGCCATGTTCCGCGCTGAAAGTACCGCCTGCCTTTTGTACCAAGGCATAGACAATTTCGTTGACTTCGGTCTCGTCCAGAAAAGTCTCCACAGGCGTGCTTCGGGTATGGGCGACGTTATAGTGCAGATTGCCATCCCCAGCATGGCCAAAAGCGATGATCTCCACCGTCGGGAAGCGTTCCTGCAAGCGTTGTTCTGCTTCGGTCACAAATGCAGGTATGGCTCCGCAGGGAACCGCGATGTCATGTTTGATGTTGCCGCCAGCCAGCCGTTGTGCTTCCGGGATCAATTCGCGCCACCGCCATAGTTGTACTGTCTGCGCTTGGTTTTGTGCCAATGCCGCGTCCAGCAAGCCTTGCTGCTGCAGACAATCGGCGAGTAAGGTGTCAAGGTTGATTCGATCATGGGTGGTTGCAAGTTCCACCAAGGCATACCATGGAGCATCCTCTGCCAGTGGGCGAGAAAGATCAGTCACATGTCGGGCAACCAGTTCAATACAGGTCCGACTGATCAACTCGAAAGCGGTCAACGCATCACCAGCCTGTAGCTTCAATTGTGTCAATAGAGCCATGCCTTTGGCGACGTTTGGTAGGGCAATCCAGGCCGTGGCGACCTGTTTCGGGATCGGGGCCAGTTTCAGCGTGGCGGCCGTTACAACACCCAACGTTCCCTCTGCCCCGATGAACAACTGTTTCAGATCATAACCACTATTGTTTTTCAATAGCGGTCGCAGATCTGACCAGATTTCACCATTGGCCAGTACCACCTCCAGACCCAATACCTGTTGCCGCATCATGCCGTGACGAATGACCCGCATTCCACCAGCGTTGGTGGCAATCAGTCCACCCAGTTGCGCGGAGCCACTGGATGCAAGATCAATCGGTAGCTGCAAGCCACGTGCCGCTGTCAAGCCATTCAGTTGGTCCAACACGATGCCGCTTTCAACGGTAATGGTATCGTCTTGCCAGCCTCGAACGGTGTTCAGGCGTGCCAAGTTCAAAATCAGGCTGTGCCTGCCGTTCGGTAACGGTGTTGCGCCGCCGACCAGCCCAGTGTTGCCGCCTTGCGGCACAATGCATACACCTGCAGATGCTGCAAGGCGTACAATCTGTTGTACCTCGGTCACCGTGACGGGGTGTAAAACGGCCAGTGCCAAGCCGTGATATCTGCGACGTTGGTCAAGGCAAAATGGGGCCATGGATGTGGTGTCAGTCAGCATCCGGGTATTCCCTAGCAAGCGCTGTAGTGCTTCCAGCAAATGAATCGTTTCCATCTGGCAAGTTTGCCACAGCCAAAGCCTGCTGTGGCCTTGATATAACGGGATTTGCCAAGGGCATAAAGTATTGCGATTTTCCCCAATGGCTGTGCATGCGAAAATACCGCTAAATCCTGATCGATAATCGCCTCCGAGCAGGTACGGAAGGTTGAACCGATCAAGCCCATTCCAGCCGACGACCGGCACCGGCATCTCCCCTTAGATGTGGCCCTGCAGGTTGGCGCTGGAGACGGAATAAATTAATAATACCGACGGCGTACCCACAAGGTTGCGACCGGCAGGAGACCCCTCATGCAATTCGGCGAATTGTCCCGCCCTCAGTCCGTACTCCGTGATGCCATTACTTCAGCCTATCGACGCGATGAACGCGAATGCGTACAAGCCGTACTGGCTCAAGCCGCCCTTCAACCTGAGCAAGTGAAATCGATTCAGGCCCTGGCCCGCAAACTGGTCACCGAAGTGCGCGAAAAACGCACCAAGTCCAGCGGTGTCGATGCACTGATGCACGAATTCTCGCTCGACAGTACAGAAGGCGTTGCGTTGATGTGCCTGGCTGAAGCCCTGTTGCGTATCCCCGATCAGGAAACCGCAGATCGCCTGATTCGCGACAAGATCTCCAAAGGTGACTGGAAGGCGCATTTGGGGCAAAGTGCCTCGTTGTTTGTGAATGCCGCGACCTGGGGGCTACTGATAACCGGCAAGCTGGTCTCCACCAATAGCGAAAAAGGTCTCTCCAGTGCACTGACACGCATGATTGCGAAGGGCGGCGAACCGCTGATCCGTAAAGGCGTGGATCTGGCGATGCGCATGCTGGGCAAGCAGTTCGTCACCGGTGAAACCATCGATGAAGCGCTGAACAACGGTACCGAACGCGAGGCCCTCGGCTTCCGTTTTTCGTATGACATGCTCGGCGAAGCGGCGATGACGGAGGAGGATGCCAAGCGTTATTACGCAGCCTACGAGGAGGCGATCCATGCCATTGGTAAGGCCAGCAATGGTCGCGGGGTGTATGCCGGCCCCGGGATATCGGTGAAGTTATCAGCCCTTCACCCGCGCTATAGCCGTGCTCAGCATGTTCGTGCCGTCAGTGAACTGTTGCCGCGTATCAAGACATTGTTATTGCTGGCCAAACGATACGACATCGGTTTCAATGTGGATGCTGAAGAGGCTGATCGCCTGGAGTTGTCATTGGATCTGCTGGAAGCCCTGTCATTGGACCCGGACTTCGCAGGGTGGAATGGCATCGGCTTTGTCGTTCAGGCATATCAAAAGCGCTGCCCATTCGTGATCGATTGGATTGTCGATCTGGCACGCCGCAGTGGTCATCGCTTCATGGTCCGGTTGGTGAAGGGTGCATATTGGGATGCCGAAATCAAGCGCGCGCAGCTGGATGGCCTAGAGGGGTACCCGGTCTATACCCGTAAGGTATATACCGACGTGGCTTATCTGGCATGCGCGAAAAAGCTGTTGGCGGCACAGGATGCCGTCTTCCCGCAATTTGCTACCCACAATGCCTATTCGCTTGCCGCCATCTATCACTTGGGTGAAGGCAAAGATTACGAATTCCAGTGCCTGCACGGCATGGGTGAAACCCTGTACGACCTGGTGGTCGGCAAGGACAAGCTTGGCAAGGCCTGTCGCATTTATGCGCCGGTCGGCTCACATGAAACGTTGCTGGCCTATCTGGTGCGTCGGCTGCTGGAAAACGGCGCTAATAGCTCCTTCGTGAACCGGATCGTCGACGAAGCAGTACCGATTGATGAATTGGTGATAGATCAGGTGACGGATGCCGCGCGCCATGCTGGTCAGCCTCATGCCAAGATTTCGTCACCCGCTGGGCTGTATGGTGAAACGCGTGCCAATTCCGATGGCATTGATCTGTCAAATGAATTCCGACTGGCTGATCTGAGCACAGCGCTGAAGGCCAGCGAGTCCCGCCAATGGCAAGCTGCTCCCTTATTGGGCAGCGGGATGGCGTTGGGTGGTACCGCACACGCCATTTGTAATCCGGCTGATCGCGACGATATAGTCGGTAGTGTGATTGAAGCCAGCAGCGAACAGGTCGCGCAAGCGCTGGATGCTGCGGTAGCTGCCGCATCGCGCTGGGCCGCCGTGCCGGCAGCTGAACGTGCTGCGTGCATTGCACGTGCTGGAGATTTGTTGCAACAGCATATGCCAATGCTGATGGGCCTGGCGGTGCGCGAAGCGGGTAAATCATTGCCGAATGCCATTGCAGAGGTGCGCGAGGCGATCGACTTCTGCCGCTACTATGCGGTCCAGGCGCGACAAGAGCTGGCCCAGTCAGCTCCTCGTGGCCCGATTGTGTGCATCAGTCCGTGGAATTTTCCTCTGGCGATCTTCATTGGCCAGGTAACCGCCGCATTGGCTGCCGGTAACCCGGTATTGGCCAAGCCCGCAGAACAGACTCCATTGATTGCTGCAGAAGCAGTCCGCCTGCTGCATGAGGCGGGTGTGCCACAAGATGTACTGCAGTTCCTGCCTGGCACAGGCGAGGTGGTAGGGGCTGCATTGACATGTGACCCACGCATTGCCGGTGTCATGTTCACTGGCTCGACCGAAGTGGCACAGCTGATCAATCGCACGTTGGCGGCGCGAGATGATTCGCCGCTCTTGATTGCAGAAACTGGCGGGATGAATGCGATGATCGTCGACAGTTCATCTTTGCCGGAACAGGTAGTCAACGATGTTCTCAGCTCAGCTTTCGACAGCGCGGGTCAACGTTGCTCAGCCCTGCGTGTACTTTATCTGCAGCGTGACATCGCAGACAAAGTGATTGAGATGCTTAAGGGCGCGATGAAAGAACTACGCGTTGGTAATCCTGCCAGATTGGATATCGACATTGGGCCGGTGATTGATCAGGAGGCGCAGCACAATCTATTGGCGCATATCGAGAAGACCAAGCAGCAATCGAAATGGTACTACCAGGCCAGCATGGATAAAGCCTGCGAGAATGGCACCTTTGTCTCGCCCACTGTATTCGAGATTGACAGTGTACGGCAGCTGGAGCGCGAAGTGTTCGGGCCCGTGCTGCATATCATCCGTTTTGAAGGATCGGCACTCGACAAGGTCATTACTGAAATCAATGCGACGGGCTATGGCCTCACCCACGGCGTACATAGTCGGATCGATGAAACCATTGATCAGATCACATCAGGTGTCCATGCCGGCAATATCTATGTGAACCGTAACATTGTTGGTGCGGTTGTTGGTGTGCAGCCATTTGGTGGCGAAGGTAAATCTGGAACAGGCCCCAAAGCTGGTGGCCCACTGTATCTGCATCGTCTGACTCAGACACCGGCGTTGCCACAAGTAGGCAAACCCGCCCGCGTTATCGAGTTATCTGGCCTGAAGCTGTTGTCAGAAGCCAAGTTGAACAGCCTGTCGCAAGGCCAGCGCGATCAGCTGCAAGCAGTCATCTTCGAATATGAGGCTGCCAGTCCGTTGCGTCGTGAGGCACTGTTGACAGGGCCTACCGGTGAGCGGAACACGCTGGGCTTCTCCAGGCGCGGTAATGTGGCCTGCCTGGCAGAAGGATTGTATGGCCTGGCCTTGCAGGCAGCCGCCGCATTGGCATGTGGCAACAACGTGGTGCTGCCAGCCAGTTCCGATGGTCGTGCCTTGGCTGAATTGCTGGGGGGGCATGCCAGTACAGCCAGCAATCCGGCTGCCAGTGAGGTCGCTGCGGTGTTGTTCGACGGTGATGCCACTGTTGAAAAAGCATTGCGTCAGGCGCTGGCTCAACGCGATGGTGCACTGGTTCCATTGATCAAACCGCACAATGATGGCCGTTACGATTTATATAGATTGGTGGCTGAGCGTGCTGTCAGCGTCAACACGACTGCTGCAGGTGGTAACGCCAGTCTGATGAGCATTGGTGAATGAACTGGATTTTTTCATGGCCGGCGATGTACCGGCCTGTTACTTTCAACACAAGAGGTAGACCATGTATTACTCCACATTGCGTACACTCGGCTTAGCCGTTACTGCAGCACTGGCCATTGTGGCTTGCGGTAAGAAAGCCGACCAGGCTCAACCGGCGGGTCAGTCAGCCCCGGCCGGCGCATCGGCCGCCGGTGATGTCGAAGTCGTCAAACTTGGTTTTGCTGGCCCATTGACTGGTCCGCAAGCTCACTATGGCACGGATATGAAAAATGGCATCTTGCTGGCAGTGGACGATGCCAATGCACAAAATCCGGAAATCGGTGGCAAGAAAGTGAAGTTTGAACTGATATCCGAAGATGACCAGGCTGATCCGAAAACCGGCGCGCAGATGGCCCAGCGTCTGGTGGATGCCAAAGTGAATGGCATCATTGGTCATTTCAACTCCGGTACCTCGATTCCGGCCTCCAAGATCTATTCTGACGCTGGCTTGCCGCAAATCGCTATGGCAACAGCACCAACTTATACCCAACAAGGTTTCAAGACCACGTTCCGCGCGATGACCAGCGATACCCAGCAAGGGGGGGTGATGGGGCCGTTCGTGGTGAACAAATTGGGTTTCAAGAAAATTGCCATCATTGATGATCGGACCGCTTACGGCCAAGGTCTGGCAGATGAATTCGAAAAGTCTGCCAAGGCCGCTGGTGGTCAGATCGTGAAGCGTGAATTTACCAATGACAAAGCAACCGATTTCACCGCTATTCTGACCGCCATCAAAGGTGCACAGCCGGATGCCATTTTCTACGGTGGTGCGGATGCACAGTCAGCCCCGCTGGCCAAGCAGTTGAAGCGCCTGGGCTTGAAGGCGACGCTGGTATCAGGTGAAATGACCCGTACACCGACATTCCTGCAGTTGGCTGGTGCGGAAGCAGATGGTGTGATTGCTTCGTTGGCTGGTTTGCCAATGGACAAGATGCCTGGTGGCAAGGATTTTGAAACCCGCTTCAAGGCCAAGTTTGGTGCGATGGAGCTGTACTCACCCTATGCTTATGACGCGACGATGACCATGATTGCCGCCATGAAGAAGGCCAATTCGGTTGATCCCGTTAAATACCTGCCGGAACTGGCAAAAATCGAGAGCCAAGGTGTCACTTCCGCCAAGATTGCTTATGATGAAAAGGGTGATCTGAAAGCGGGTGATATTACTGTGTACAAGGTTGAAAAAGGGCAGTGGACTGTACTGGAAACAGTATCAGGCAGCTGATTGCAAGTGTGATAGCTACCCTTCATCATTAGGGTACACAGCTTAGAAACGGCACCCGTGTGGTGCCGTTTTTACTTGCATGGTTTCTTGCGGAATAGAAATTGTCTTACTCAATGTTGCGGCGGATTAATATGTATATAGTCAAGCCGGCATGCTGCTGGCAACTTTGGGTTGCTATCAATTGATCAGGCTCACGTGTTCCTTTGCTTTCACTAGGCAGTCAGTGCTGAAGGTGCTGGCATTCTGTATGGTTTGCCTGCTATTGATAGGTAACGTGCAAGCCGCGAAACCGTTGGTATTTGCTTTCAGCGAGTTGGAGCCCTGGAAGCGCATCTACCACAACCAATACACCGGGGCTTACACTGAAATCGTGCGTGAACTATCCAGGCGAGTTGGGGTATCCCTGGCCATCGTAGAATGCCCGTTGGCACGTTGCTTGAAGATGATGGAAGATGGCAGTGCGGATCTGATCATTGGCATCCAGATTTCACCGGAACGTGAGCAGTATATACAGTTTCTCAACACGCCATATCGTGTCGACAGCTCGGACAAGGTCTTCTACCTTGCCAAAGACAGGGGATTATCAATCAGGCGTTATGACGATCTTTATGGTTTGCGAATCGGGATCAAAAATGGGGCTGCCTATTTCGACCGCTTTGACGCCGACCAGGCATTGAACAAGGAAGCCGGTCGGGATAACCTGGTCAACCTGCGTAAATTGGCGATGGGGCGGCTGGATACGGTCATCCTAGCTGAAGATCAGGGTGAGCCACTGCTCACCCAGCTGGCATTACGCAACGTTTTGGTCAAAGCCAGTTACCGAGAGTCGGATGCTACGCCACGCTATATAGGTCTAAGCAAGCGCTCCAGTTACCTTGACAGGTTGCAACAACTTGAAACCGCCATGAGTGACATGGTCAAAGACGGTACACTGGCCAAGCTTTATCTGCAGCATTATCACCGTGCATTGGGCATTCCGCCGGAAGCAATCAATATTCGTTAGCACGGCTTCATGGCCTTACCATCAATGTTCAGGTACTGCGGCCGTCGTAAGGAATGCGTGGCAGCGCGGTCAGATCCAGC
Source organism: Chitinivorax sp. B (assembly GCF_005503445.1). Lineage (NCBI taxonomy): Bacteria > Pseudomonadati > Pseudomonadota > Betaproteobacteria > Chitinivorax > Chitinivorax sp. B. The sequence goes on from NZ_SCOH01000020.1 coordinate 23,632, forward strand.
GATTCCAGGCAGCGTACATTGACTGCGGCGGTCGTTTGCCCATCTGGCCCCGTGCCAAAACCAAACGGTGCGCACCCGCAGGTCGGGCAGAAGTGGTGATCGATGACATGCTTGTTGAATCGATAGGTTGCCATGGTGTTGGCTGGCGTCTTGAGTGTGAGGCGGTCACGGCTCACAAACCACAGTAAGTAGCCCTTGCGGCTGCAATGTGAGCAGTTGCATTCGATCACCCGTTCAAGTTTGCCGGTTACTTCGAATGCAATTTCGCCGCAGTGGCAACTTCCTTGATAAGTCATGATCACCTCAACAGTAAATGGCTGGGTAGGATTCCCCAGCCGTTATCGACAATTGCCGATCACAAACCGCGTTTGACCAGCAATCCTTTCAAATAGTCACCTTCCGGAAAACTCAATGCGACCGGGTGATCGACATCTGGTGTGAATCGCTCGATCACCTTTGCATCCAGTCCAGCGTCGACTGCTGCCCCCGCGATGATCTTCTGGAACAAGCTGGCATCCATACCGCCAGAACATGTGAAGGTGGCCAGCAAACCACCTGGCTTCAACAGCTTCAGACCCAGCAGATTGATATCCTTATAGGCTCGTGCTGCCTTTTCGACATGCTGAGCCGTCGGTGCAAATTTGGGCGGGTCCAGAATGATCAAATCGTAACTTTGCCCCTTATCGCGTAACAGCCGCAGGTATTTGAAGACATCTGCTTCCACCCAGCTGGCCTGTGCTGGGTCCAGATTATTCAATACCAGATTGGCCTGAGCGGTGGCCAAGGCTTCTGCTGAGCTATCAACCGACTCTACCGACAGCGCCCCACCTCTTAATGCCGCCAACGAAAAACCGCCGGTATAACAGAAACAGTTCAGCACCTTTTTACCGGCAGCCAACTCACCAATGCGACGGCGGTTCACCCGTTGATCAAGATAAAACCCGGTTTTCTGGCCACCAGCAATATCGACACGGTAACGGACACCATATTCATCAATCATGGTGTCTGCAGGCAGGTTGCCACGCAACAGGCCACACCGCTCGGGCAGGCCCTCCAGGCCACGAACATCGGCATCGGATCGCTCATACACATTGGGAATGCCAGTCAGTTCGACCAAGGCATCTACAATCACCTCACGCCAGCGCTCCACGCCGATTGATAGTACCTGCACTACCAACACCTGGTCGTAACGGTCCACGACCAAGCCGGGCAAGCCATCTGATTCGCCATGGACCAGACGTTGGCCATTGAGGCTCGCGGGCAACAAATCCCGACGTAATGCCAATGCGGTCTGCAGGCGGCGACGGAAGAAATTGGCATCAATCGGTTCGCCTTCCACCACGCTCCACACCCGAGCTCGAATCTGGGAGTGCGGGCTGTATGCAGCATTTCCCAGAAAGCGGCCATCGGCGGACCTTACCAGTACGGTGTCTCCGGCTTGCGGTTCACCATCGAGCTGTTGAACGGCACCGGAGAAAACCCACGGGTGGCGGTTGAGCAGCGATTTTTCGCGGCCGGGTTTGAGCTTGAGTATAAAAGTCATAAGAGGAGGCAATACCAAAAAACAGACAATTTTAACCGACTTGGACTGCTCAGCCGAGCTTGAGCGTCACGTCGTCACGTTCATCAGCCAGATCGTTCAGCAGGTCAAACACTGCTTCGCCCTGTTTGCCCAGTGTGATCCGGTCTTGCTGAGCCGTTGGCCAAACAATCTCGATAGGGCCTTCTACATCGGTACTCAATACGTCCCACAAGGCATCCAGATTGCGACCTGTCTGTTTGGGAAGCACCAATTGTCGGTTCAGTTCATCATAGAGTTGGGCCATGGATTGAATTGAATTCAGTTCGCAGCGTATCAGCGGCATGCTGGCACCTCGGTAAAGGTTTCATAGTGATCAACAGTAACTTGGCGCTGACCATCCGGGCTGTATAGCAGACGCTTGGCACCGCGCTTGCCACCTTGGTAATCCAGATCTGCTTCACGCCATTTGCCGCGGGGCAGGCGGCCTTCACGGTTGCCAAAACGGTCTCCGCCAATGCTCTTGCCTTGCAATGCGGGTGCTGACCAGAGTGACTTGCCGGGTCGCCAGCCGGCTTCCTTGGCTTGTTGTTTGGTCACAAATTTGGGCGGCAGGCTGCGGTTTTGTGTTTGATTCAGGGTGGACAGCATGTCTGCTAGCTCTGCTGCATTGATTGCAGGGCTCATATGGCGATTCAATGATTCGGCGGCCTCTTTGCAACTGGGTGTGGCCATCACCAAGGTGGGGAAAGCCAATACGCAGTACGCCAGCCATCGTTTGTTTGGCAATTGGGACATGGGACTCGATCAGTTGAGAAAAACAGTTGATGATTCAGGGACGGTTACAGTCAAGCATGTGGACATCAGTACCTGAAAACCATCGCAGTAATGTTATGCTTGCCGCGATTTTAACGCCTTTTGCCGACTAGAACTGCCATGACTAATGCTTTGCCCGCCATTTTTGTCGAACGACTGCAACATATTATTCCTACTGACAAACTGGCTGAAGTGTTGGCCAGCTTCAGCCAGCCTGCCATGACAGTGTTTCGTGTCAATACACTGAAAGCTACGCCGCTGGACGTTTGTGAAGAACTGCGGGTGGTTGGCCTGAATCCAATGCCGATTGATTGGCAGCCGCTGGCCTTTCAGGTACCTGAGGAACAACGTCGTCCACTGACTGAAACAGCCGCGTTTTATGAAGGGCGGCTTTATGTGCAGAACTTGTCGAGCCAACTGGCCCCGCTGATTCTGGACCCGCAACCAGGAGAAACCATTCTGGATCTGGCTGCGGCACCGGGTGGTAAAACCAGCCAGATGGCGGCAATGATGCAGAATCAGGGCATTTTGTCGGCGGTGGAGCCTGTGAGGGACCGCTTTTTCCGTTTGAAGGCCAACCTGCAGCAGCAAGGCGTGACGATTGCTCGTACTTACATGACTGACGGCCGCTCGGTCGGTGCCAAATGTCCGGAGATGTTTGACCGGGTATTGTTGGATGCGCCATGTTCATCCGAGGCGCGGTTTGATGCCAACGATGCTGACTCGGTTGCGCATTGGAGCCTGCAAAAGGTCAAAGAGGTATCCCACAAGCAAAAGCGTTTGCTGAGTGCGGCGATCCATAGTTTGAAACCAGGTGGCACCCTGGTTTACAGCACCTGTAGTTTCGCCCCGGAAGAAAACGAAAGAATTGTTGAAGCACAATTGAAATCATTTGGCGATGCCATTGCCATCCAGCCGATTGATCTACCGATAGGCAACTGGCAGGCAGGTCTTCCGGAATGGGATGGCAAGGTATTTCATCCAGATATTCAACATTGCCGCCGAATTTTGCCTGATGCGATGATGGACGGTTTTTTTATCTGCAAATTGATCAAACGAACCAATACATGTTAATGGGGTACAGCACATGAGCCCCGATAGCAGTCGCGCAATTAAGACATTGAACAGGCTCTTAGCGATTCATGCCGGGGCCCGGAGGTGCTATAGCTGGGGCCGGGCTTGTGTTGCCCTGCAACCGGAAATAGTGAGCAAGTGCCATTTCGGCTGCGATTGCCGTAGCCAGTAATGCGATCTGTAGTGCTATACCCAAATAGAAGTGTCGCATTACGACGGATACTTGCTGCTTACCCAGTTTCAATAGGAAGTCCGCATCCAGTAATTGCAGCAGTGGTCCTTTCAGTACCTTGCGCCAAGCCTTTTCATCAACTCCAGTCACTTTCTCGGCTTGTTGGGCTAGCAGCTTTTCCAGTGTTTCACTTAGAAGGGTCGCCCTGAACTGATCGAGTACCTTCAAACCAACCCGTTGATACCACGTACTATCTGCTCCAGGGACCAAGCCGGGCAACGGGTGCTGTTGCAGGTATTGATCGACCGCAATCGCCATGACGCCCTGTATGGTTGGGGCTTGTTTTTTCAGTTGAGCCTGGTCCAGTGTGGCCAGAAATACCTGGAAATCAGTCAGATAGGTATTGGCAACCTTTTGCAAGACGGGCTGATATTGATCAAGCGTGGTATTGATCTGTTGGTGCATACCAACCAAAAGACCGGCCTGTAACCCGAACACCGCGCCGCCAATTGGCAATAGCACGAAGTAAAGTTTCAGCGCCCAGTGATACAAACGAATCCGTCGCGCCAGCCAGCCACGGCGATGCAGACTCCACACCACATAAACACTGACGCCACCCCCAGTCAATAAGCCGATCACACCATACCCGATCAGTTGGGTAAAACCGATGGTTTGCCAAAAAGAGTTGATCAGGGTGAGTGTGTCATTCATAACAGGGACCTGGATGGGAGAGGACGCTTGTGGTCTATGGGGGGTTAATCATGCCATATCCGGATGAATTGAGTATCGATACATATGTTAGGTTGTCCAGTGACGGGCGTCTGGGTATTGATATCGATTAAATGGGTATCAATCTGGTCATCTACACCTTTCGAACTATCCCTTCCCCCGAAACGGTCTAGTCCAGGCTAGTGCCAATGCCCTGATCTGTCAGCACTTCCGGCGAATGTTGCACACATCGTTATCCGAATAAGCTTCCAGCATGCTCAATCCGCCCCTGCAAGGTATGCCGGTGCGCGATATGAATTCTGTCTGGAGGCACAATGAGCCACTTTCTTGATCGTTTGAAATACTTCAGCCGGGTAAAAGAAACCTTTTCCGACGGGCATGGTGCCGTGGTGGATGAGGATCGTACCTGGGAGGATGGTTATCGGCAGCGCTGGCAGCATGACAAGATTGTCCGCTCCACGCATGGGGTGAACTGCACCGGATCCTGTTCGTGGAAGGTGTATGTGAAGAATGGCCTGATCACCTGGGAAACCCAGCAGACCGACTATCCGCGTACCAGGCCTGATCTACCCAACCATGAGCCGCGAGGCTGCCCGCGTGGTGCGTCGTACTCTTGGTACGTGTATTCGGCCCAGCGCGTCAAGTACCCGATGATTCGTGGTCGTCTGGCCGAAATGTGGCGCGAGGCACGCAAAACCATGGCACCCGTGGCTGCTTGGGAACATATCAGCCAGGACCCGACCCGTGCGGCTCGATACAAGAAAGTGCGTGGGCAAGGCGGCTTCGTCCGTTCGACCTGGGAAGAGGCAAACGAGATCATCGCCGCTGCCAATGCCTTCACCATCAAGAAATTCGGCCCGGATCGCGTCATTGGCTTCTCGCCGATTCCGGCAATGTCGATGGTCAGTTATGCCGCTGGTAGCCGTTATCTGAGTCTGATCGGTGGCGTGCCGCTGTCTTTCTATGACTGGTATTGCGATTTGCCGCCATCCAGTCCGCAGGTATGGGGTGAGCAAACTGATGTGGCCGAATCGGCCGATTGGTACAACTCGACCTACTTGATGGTATGGGGTTCCAACGTTCCACAAACTCGCACCCCTGATGCGCATTTTTACACCGAAGTCCGTTACAAAGGAACCAAAACGGTAGCGGTATCCAGTGACTTTGGTGAAATGGTCAAGTTTGGCGATATTTGGCTGGCACCCAAGCAAGGTACCGATGCTGCACTGGCAATGGCAATGGGGCATGTGATTCTGAAGGAATGGCATTTGCCCGGTAAAAGCGACTATTTCAACGGCTATGTGAAACAGTACACCGATATGCCGATGCTGGTCATGCTGAAGAAGCAGGGCGGCCACTATGTGGGCGATCACTTCCTGCGCGCTTCGCATCTGGCCGATGGTCTGGGTGAGGCTAATAACCCAGACTGGAAAACCCTGGCCATTGACGAGAAAACGGGCCAGATCGTGGCGCCGAACGGTTCGATCGGTTTCCGTTGGGGGCAAGCGGGCAAGTGGAACCTGGAAACCCGCAATGGTAAGGACGGCAGCGAGGTTGATCTGAAGCTGTCGCAAGTGAACGCACATGATACGGCGGTGGGGGTGGCCTTCCCGTATTTCGGTGGCAAGGATGCCAATGACCTGCTGGTACGTAATGTGCCGGCTAAGCAGATCAAACTGGCTGATGGCAGCGATGCGCTGGTCGCAACGGTCTATGACCTACTGATGGCCAACTATGGCGTCGATCAGGGCGTGGGTGGCGGCAATGTGGCCACCAGCTACGACGACGATGTGCCCTACACCCCGGCCTGGCAGGAAAAACACACCACCGTGAAACGGGAGCTGGTGATTCAGGTTGCGCGTGAGTTTGCCGAGAATGCTCATCAGACGCATGGCAAGAGCATGGTGATTGTTGGGGCGGCACTGAATCATTGGTACCACAACGACATGATCTATCGCGGCATCATCAATATGCTGATGATGTGTGGATGTATCGGTCAATCCGGAGGTGGCTGGTGTCACTATGTAGGGCAGGAAAAGCTGCGTCCGCAAACTGGCTGGGCACCACTGGCCTTTGCATTGGACTGGAACCGCCCAAGTCGTCAGATGAATGGCACGTCTTTTTTCTATGCTCATACCAGTCAATGGCGGCATGAAAAACTCCATGTCTCTGAGATACTGAGCCCCACAGCCAACAGGACTCAATATGGCAACCTTTCACTGATTGACTACAACGCCAAATCCGAACGGATGGGCTGGTTGCCCTCTGCACCGCAACTGGGTACTAATCCGTTGGACATTACTCAGGCTGCCGAAGCAGCTGGCGAAGATCCTGTGAAGTATACGGTGGATGGCCTCAAGAATGGCTCGATCCAGATGTCGTGTGACGACCCAGACAATCCAGCCAACTTCCCGCGCAACATGTTCGTTTGGCGTTCCAATATCCTGGGTTCCAGTGGTAAAGGACACGAGTACTTCCTTAAATACCTGTTGGGTACTCAGAATGCGGTATTTGGTGATGAAGACGATGCCATCAAGCCCACGGAAGTGAAAGTGCGCCCTGCCGCAGAAGGCAAGCTGGATTTGCTGGTTGTGCTGGATTTCCGCATGTCCACCACCTGCCTGTATGGCGACATCGTGCTGCCTACGGCGACCTGGTATGAGAAGGATGACCTCAATACGTCTGATATGCATCCGTTCATTCATCCATTGAGTGAAGCAGTGCAGCCATTGTGGCAATCGAAGACGGATTGGGAGATCTACAAGGGTATTGCCAAGAAGTTCAGCGAAATCGCCAAGGATTACCTCGGTACCCGCAAGGATTTGGTGTTGACACCGTTGATGCACGACACCCCATCCGAGTTGGGGCAGGCGCTGGAACCCAAGGATTGGAAACATGGCGAATGTGATCTGATCCCCGGCAAGACCGCGCCGACCATGACCGTCGTGGAACGCAACTTTGGCGATGTCTATAAGAAATTCACCTCGCTGGGCCCTTTGATGAGCAAGGTGGGCAATGGCGGCAAGGGTATCTCGTGGAATACGCAGCATGAAGTGCATGACTTGGCAGGCCTGAACAAGGTGGTACTGGAAGAAGGTGTATCCAAAGGCTTGCCGAAGATCGAGAGCGCGATTGATGCCTGCGAAGTCATCCTGACACTGGCACCAGAAACCAATGGTCATGTATCTGTCAAGGCTTGGGAAGCGCTGAGTAAGATCACGGGCCGTGACCATACTCACCTGGCTCTACCTCGTGAGCATGACAAGATCCGCTTCCGTGATGTGCAGGCGCAGCCACGCAAGATCATCAGCTCTCCCACCTGGTCCGGGCTGGAAAGCGAGGAAGTCAGCTACAACGCTGGTTACACCAACGTTCACGAATTGATTCCGTGGCGTACGCTGACCGGTCGTCAGCAGTTCTACCAAGATCATCGCTGGATGATCGAATTCGGCGAAGAACTTTGCGTGTACAAGCCTGCCATTGATACCAAGACGGTGGAGCCGGTTATCAATAAGTTGGGCAACGGCAATAAACAGCTGGTGCTGAACTGGATTACGCCACATCAGAAGTGGGGTATCCATAGTACCTACTCTGACAACCTGCGCATGTTGACCTTGTCTCGCGGTGGCCCACATGTATGGATCTCGGAGGAGGAGGCCAAGGAAGCCGGTATTGTCGATAACGACTGGGTTGAGGTCTACAACGTCAACGGTACGTTGACTGCACGGGTGGTGGTCAGCCAACGTGTACCACGTGGCATGTGCCTGATGTACCACGCCCAGGAAAAGATCATCAATGTGCCAGGTGCCGAAACCTCCGGTTTCCGTGGTGGTATCCACAACTCGGTCACGCGTGCTGTGACCAAACCGACTCACATGATCGGTGGGTATGCGCAGCTGGCTTATGGCTTCAATTACTACGGTACGGTAGGGTCCAATCGCGACGAATTCGTGGTGTTGCGCAAGATGAAGAAGGTGGATTGGCTGGAAGGCCCACTGGTTGAGGAAGGAGCAACAAAATGAAAATTCGCGCCCAAGTGGCCATGGTGCTGAACCTCGACAAATGCATCGGTTGCCATACTTGCTCAATCACCTGCAAAAATGTATGGACCAGTCGGGACGGTGTGGAATATGTCTGGTTCAACAACGTTGAGACTAAACCCGGAATTGGTTATCCCAAGGAGTGGGAAAACCAGAAGAAATGGAATGGTGGCTGGCAACGTCGTGCCGATGGCAAGATCGAACCCCGTCAGGGTGGCAAACTGCGGATTCTCGCCAATATCTTCGCGAATCCGCATCTGCCGGAGATCGACGACTACTATGAACCGTTTACCTATGACTATGAACATCTGCAAAAGGCGCCGTTGAGCCAGACCCCGCCAACCGCGCGACCGGTTTCGGTGATCACCGGGCAGAAGATGGACAAGATCGAGTGGGGCCCGAACTGGGAGGACGATCTGGGTGGTGAATTCAGCTCGCGTGGGCGGGATGCGCTGTTTGAAGGGGTGCAGAAGGAGATGTACTCGACTTTCGAGAACACCTTCATGATGTATTTGCCACGCCTGTGCGAACACTGCCTGAACCCGACTTGTGTCGCTTCCTGCCCGTCAGGCTCCATCTACAAGCGTGTCGATGACGGCATCGTACTGGTGGATCAGGATAAATGCCGTGGCTGGCGGATGTGTATCTCTGGCTGCCCGTACAAGAAGATTTACTACAACTGGCACAGTGGCAAAGCCGAGAAATGTACATTCTGCTTTCCTCGGATTGAAGCTGGGCAGCCAACGGTGTGTTCGGAAACCTGTGTGGGTCGTATCCGGTATCTGGGTGTGATGCTGTATGACGCTGACCACATCGAACAAGCTGCATCGGTTGCGAATGAGCAGGACTTGTACGAAGCACAGTTGAAAGTCTTCCTGGACCCGAATGCGCAGGATGTGATCGATGAGGCGCGTCGGCAGGGTATTCCCGACTCCTGGCTGGAGGCTGCCCGCAAGTCGCCTGTATACAAGATGGCCTGTGAATGGAAGGTAGCTTTCCCGCTGCACCCCGAGTATCGCACTTTGCCGATGGTGTGGTATATCCCGCCGCTGTCACCGATCCAGTCTGCGGCTGAAGCCGGCAAGATGGGTATGGATGGTTACATTCCCGACACCAAGTCGCTGCGTATCCCTGTTCGATATCTGGCCAATCTGCTGACTGCCGGCAAGGAAGCGCCTGTACTGAGTGCATTGGATCGAATGCTGGCGATGCGTGCCTACAAGCGTTCTCAAGTGGTCAACAAGCAGGCAGATACAGCTGTACTCAAACAAGTGGGACTCAGTGAAGCACAGGTCGAAGAGATGTACCAGATCATGGCCATTGCCAATTACGAAGATCGCTTCGTGATTCCCTCCAGCCATAAAGAAATGGTTGAAGACAGTTTCAACGAAAAGGGATCGTGCGGCTTCAGCTTTGGCAATGGCTGTTCGGGAGGCACATCAGAAGGCACCTTGTTTGGCAAAAAACAGCAGGGCAGCGTGATCTTTGTGGACATGCCGAAATCACGCAAGAAAAGGGAAATGGAAGGCGCATAACGACGTGGCACGGGGCGGGTACCCGTACCGTGCCATCGCTGCAACATGCCTTGGAGAATACCATGCAATATTTTCAGATCCTATCAGCTTTGCTGACCTATCCCAGCGTTGAACTACAAGCCGCTTTTCCTGAACTTGAAGTAGCACTGGCAGCCACACCGGAAACAGCTCATACGGTAGCGCCGCTGTTTGACTTCCTGCGTCAAAGTGATGAGGTGGCGTTGCAGGAAAATTACGTTGCCACGTTCGACCGCAATCCGAAACATAGCTTGCACTTGTTCGAACATATTCATGGCGAGAGTCGTGACCGTGGTCAGGCCATGGTTGACCTGCTGCAAGAATACAAACGCTATGGCTTGCTGATGACGCCGGATGAACTACCGGATTACGTGCCCTTGTTTCTGGAGTTTCTGTCACAGATTGATGCCAAAGATGCTGAGCGCCTGCTGGGTGAGGCAGTCCATGTACTGGCATTGATAGGCGACAAGCTAAAAGCCAACGATAGCCCCTATCACGTTGTATTCGATGCCTTGCGCGGATTGACTTCAGTTGAGCCGCGACCATTGACCGAGCCACCGGTTCGAGACATGGATGAAGCGATGGAGGTATTTGGTCCCAGCCCGGATGGTGTGGAACCCTTGCTCAAGCCAGGCGTGCAATCGGTCAAGTTCTATCCCAAGGGCCATAGCCCGGTCGCAAGCTGTGGTTGATATCGTGGCAGGTCAGGTACGGTAATTATTGTGCTTCGACTTGCATTGAAGGAGACATAAATGGACTACTTTCAGCAATTCCTGTTCGGTATCTACCCTTATGTGGCCGGTACCATCTTTCTGCTCGGCAGTCTGGTACGCTTTGAGCGCGAGCAATACACCTGGAAGAGCGATTCTTCCCAGTTGCTCAAGCGCGGCAATCTACGGGTCGGTAGCATTTTGTTCCATGTTGGTATTCTTGGCCTGTTCTTTGGTCATCTGGTTGGCTTGTTGACCCCTGTTGCAGTCTGGGATGCATTGGGCATTACCCATAGTTTCAAACAAGGTTTTGCAATGGCTATGGGGGGCATCTTTGGCATCATGTGCCTGATCGGTGTGCTGATTCTGATGCATCGTCGGTTGACTGAACCTCGCATCGCGGCACAAACCAAGTTTGCAGATAAGCTGGTGATGGTCTGGATCTTGGCCACCTTGCTATTGGGGCTGTCTACCATTCCTGTCTCGGCGGGGCATATGGATGGCCACATGATGGTGTTGTTGATGACCTGGGCGCAACATGTTGTCACCTTTCAAGGGGGCGCAGCGCTGATTGTGCAAGAGGCGCCGATCATCTTCAAATTGCACCTGTTCATGGGGATGTCATTGTTTGTAATCTTCCCATTCACACGTTTGGTTCATATCTGGAGTGGTCTGGCATCGGTGACCTACCTGAGTCGCGCATGGCAGTTGGTCAGAACGCGTTAATATTGTCTGTCTGGGGGTAACGGATGGTGTTACCCCGTTTTTTGCTCTGGAGACCTGTACCATGGCTATTACCGTCAACGGCCTTGAAATTACCGACGACATGATTGCAGCCGAGTTGTTGCGCCATGAGGATGCTGACAATCCGCTGCAAGCCGCTGTCTATGAACTGATCTTGCGCAAATTGTTGCTGGATAAGGCCGATGAGTTGGAGATTGCTGGTGACAGCGATGATGAACGTATTGATACGGTGTTGATGAACCAGGTGACTGTGCCCGAGGCTGATCGGGATGCCTGTGAAGTATGGTATCGCAATCATCTGGAGCAGTTTCGTCAGGGAGATCTGGCCGAAGCTCGGCACATTCTGTTTCAGGTAACGGAGCAGGTGTCACTGGAGCTATTGCGTGCCACAGCCAATAGTGTGCTGGAAGAAGTACGTGCCTATCCGGATCGGTTTGACGCCCTGGCAAAGCAGTATTCCAATTGTCCTTCTAGCGAAGTGGGTGGGCATCTGGGGCAGTTGCAGAAGGGCGAAACGGTACCGGAGTTCGATCAGGTGCTGTTCCGACTGAGTGCGGGTGAGTTTTCGGAAAGTCTGGTGGAAACACGTTTTGGATTGCACATCATTCAAGTATTGCGGCGAGAAGAAGGACAAACCTTACCTTTTGACCAGGTGGTCGAGCATATTGCCAGTTTTTTGAACGATACCGCTCAGCGACGAGCTGTGCATCAGTATCTCAACTTTCTGGTTGGCCAGGCCGATATCCAAGGTATTGAAATCCCGGTTTCCAATTCACCTTTGGTGCAGTAGAGCGCGGTTGGCACAACAGTCGCGTTGCATCCTTGCTGTTTTGTTCAATCGATATCGAAGAGGAGAGCAGTGATGAGTCAGGAAATGGTAGCGGTCATGGCGCGCTTGATCAGCTCGCGTGATCAGAATGAATACAGTTGTGATTGCACCAGCTCGGCTGTCAAGCCGGTACAGGCGCCGATTGGGGTGGACTGCAATCTGACCTTGCGTGCATTGGCCATGGCATTGAATCGGGATCCAGGCTGTCTGGCCGCTGATTTGTTGACAGCAGCACTGCAAGACGCACAGTCTCTTCTGCCTGCCGATGTGGCGGTCGCAACGGAGCATGCAAAACAGGCTATCCTGAAAACCCAATTGCCGGAGAATCAGCCGGGGACCGAGTTTGTTGCAGGTGGAACTTGATCGAATACAGCTGATGCTGCCTTGTGAAGCAGCTCACTCACTCTGCCTTGACACACGTGGTCACTTGGCGAACCATATGCCAAGCATATCGGAGCAATGATCCTTTACTGTGGGTTGGTAGTGCTAGCTGGCAAGGCGCTCTTGATTGACTGAAGTGGTATCAGAAAGATTGAGCCAGATCAGGGCTGAATCAGCGGCCCCGGTAGACAATGGGCCATTATCCCTCGGACGAGATTCACATCATGCACGATATTCCGCTCACAGTGCTCAATAGTAGTGTTTTTGTGTTTGACGCGCGTGGTATTGCCAAGCGATTTCGACATGCTGCCATATTCGGTGCACTGGCTGCATTGCGTCCCGGCGAGGTCATGCGCTTTGTCAATGATCATGATCCTCTACCGTTGCTCAATCAAATTGATAGCCATTTTGGTAATCACGTTGAAATGAGCTACCGGCGACGAGACACTGGTGAGGTGGTGATTGACTTCCTGATTACAGGCTAAAACACCGTTCACCTTGCCTGCATTGAAGGATCGGACAAGCAGTGCCAGGTTACTTGGTGCTTGACACTGTGGTAGCCTGCCAGGCGACTTGACCTTGGTGGAAGCCGATCAGCTCACCAGATTCCATGCCAATCCAGGATTCGTTGTCAGTCAGTGGCTGAGTGGCAATCACTGCGACTTGGTCATGTGCTTTGGTAACTTGTGCAAAATCGACTGTAACGTCTTCATCCAGAAGGTGCGCCTTACAAAATGGTGCACGGCGGATAATGTAGTGCAAGTGGGTTGAGCAATGGGCGAACAACCATTCGCCATTCGACAGCATGAAATTGAATGTGCCGTGCTGGGCCAATTCTCCAGCTATTTCCTTGACAGTTTCAAACAGGACATTGGCCGCAGGTTCTTCATCATATCGGTGGCGTAGTTGTTCCAGCAAGAGGCAAAAAGCACGTTCGCTGTCTGTTGTCCCGACGGAGCGGTAATAATGCGTCGGAAGTTCAGGGAGTCGTTCCAGATTGCCGTTGTGGGCAAATACCCAATACTTCCCCCATAACTCCCTTTGGAATGGGTGGGTGTTGACCAGATTGATCTCGCCTTGCGTAGCTTTCCGGATATGAGCAATGACATTGGTTGATTTAATCGGGTAGTGACTGACCAGTTCAGCAATTGGTGATTCCGACGAAGCAAGGTAATCCCGAAATACGCGGCAACCTTTGTCTTCGAAAAAGGCAATGCCCCAGCCATCACGATGTTCATCCGTACGACCACCCCGGCACGCAAAGCCGGTAAACGAAAAACAAATGTCAGTAGGCACGTTGCAGTTCATGCCCAGCAACTGGCACATCCTTCACCTTGCTTCTTTAACCAATGATTGAAAAGGCGCATGGTGTCACCGTGCAGTGACAACAAGCGATGACCTTGTTCAGCTGCAGGTCAGCTGCGTATCCACATAATACCTATAAGCCTATATCAGCATATCATGGCGAATTGTAGATTGCCGCCAGATACAGTGCATCGCATATCCTGAACCTTACCTGAATTAGCTATTTTAATTGCCTGCCACTGGATGGCAGGCCTGTCCCATCAATGGATTCGATAGTTCATTTATAGGCTTGGTGGCATCACATGATTTGTTTATTCATGGCCTTATGATTATGAACTTATGCAATCAACGTGTCTTGAACTTGTTGTTTATCTTTGATGTGTTGTTTTTTCCCACCTTCCAATAACTGCACATTTGGATATTTCATCAAAATATCCTTCATGTGATATGTTTAGTGAAACGGTAACTTTTTGACCTGTCAATTCCGCATGTATGCAATCAGTATCTTGATGGGTATGCCTGTTACCTAGCAGCATCAGCAAATTAGAAAAAAATGATGCATGCATATGATGGGTAATGTTTTCTGTACTGGAGTGGTCATGTATATTGGAAAATCGACTCAAACCCATGCCTGTCAATAACACGTCATTACAATTTAATGAATGACAAGGTAATATTTGTTTTTTGATGGCTTGATTTGTGTATGAATGTAAAACAACAGCGTTTTTCAAATGCGGCGATCTTGCGTTGCTTACCCTTTGTTTTTGTTATTTCATTGATTTTTAATGATAAATATTGATATTTGCTCTGGTTGGTGTGCTGAGAAATCGATATCTGAACAACGTAAATTGTTGCGGTACAGCAAAAAATCTTGTTAAGATGGGCTGGATATTCCATTTGCCTAAGCGCTATGTGTGGTAACATCGCTTTGGCATGTTATGGCTGGTCGTTACACTGCATGACTAGCCACTATCGTTGCTTGTAAGGAGGGCTAATCGATGCGTACTCAGTTTAAGGCTTTATGGCTGTTCCTGATGTTGATGGCAGGTAGTCCGGTATTCGCTGCTTTACCTGGGATGTCGTTGGAGTCTCGGCCTGCAGCAATCTCGCCTGTCGATGAGGATGATCAGAATCAGACATTCTCGTTTGGGTTGCTGACAGGTGATACGGGACGTGGTCAGTACGTCGGCCATCATAAGACACTGGGCGGTTCGTTTGGTGATGTCATTAGTTTCTCGTTGGCGAATGTTTCGAAGCTGGGTTTTCAATATTTCCAGTTTTCTACATTCCCAAATAGTCTGAACTTGCGTGGTCTTGATCTGTACAGTGCTGTTGGCAATACCTTGCTTGTCCGTGGTACGGACAAATTGGTTACAACCCTGGGTGTGGGTAACTATTATCTGCGTATCAGCGGTTTTACTGGCGCGTTGGGTGGTGATTATGCACTGGGTGCCCGGGTTTCTCCAATTCCGGAGCCGTCTGAAGGGTTGATGTTACTTGCCGGGATTGGTGTAGTGGGTTTGGCGATTATGCGCCGCAAGCGGCAGGCATGATCTTTAACATGTATTTTGGTAAGCATTTGATCGGCCGCTCCGTTACGGGCGGCCGAAAGTTTCATATGGATCTAGGTGTCGGGGGAAACGTGCAAATTACTCGAATCGCGCTTGCGCTGTGTGTGCCTGCAGTTGTGCTGATGGCAGGTTGTGGAAAAAAAGACGCTGCACAGGAAGCTTCGCAGGTTGTCGCAAAAGTAGGCGAGACTGAGATTACTGTTCATCAACTCAATCATGCGATGGCGTCAGTGCCAGCCAAGCCGGAGCAGGCCGCCGAAGTTCGCAAGCAGGTATTGGAAGGCTTGGTGGAACAGCAAGCATTGGTCAATCTGGCGATGGAATCAAAACTGGACCGTGATCCGGCTGCATTGCTGGCCATGGAAGCAGCCAAGCAGCAGGTTTTGGCCCGTCATTATCTGGAGCGCCAGCTGGGCCAGTCGGTTGAGGTGTCAGAGGAAAAGGTCAAGGCGTACTTCAGTGAGCATCCTCAGTTGTTTGAGCATCGCAAGATCTATGAGCTGAATGAAATGATTGTTCAAGGAGGGAATAGCAACCTACCCGTCGAAATTGCCAAGCGTATTGAAGCCGGTGAGAGTGTGGCGGCTATCAAATCCTTCGTTGAGCAATCTGGTGGAAAAGCTTCGATCAGCAGTGAGGTGAAGGCTGCTGAGCAGATTCCGTTGGCGGTGTTGCCAAAATTGGCGTCATTACCGGAACGCCGTGCTCTATTGGTGCCCGCTGCGGGCCGCTTGACGGTCATTGAGCTGACCGGTTCTCGCCTTGAGCCGGTGGATTATGCCAAGGCTAAACCTGTGATCGGCACTTATCTGCAAAATCAGGCTCGTGCCGAAAAAGTTAAGTCTTTGGTGGCTGATGCGCGTAGCAAGGCACAGATTTCCTATGTCGGTGAGTTTGCAGGGGCCGCTCCTGTAGCTGTACCTGCATCTGCGGCAACTGCGGATGTCAAAGTGCGTGATGACATGATTACCCAGGGTGTTGGGGCATTGAAATGAAATCGGTTGTAGTGCGTTTGGTTGCATTCTGGTTGTGCTTGCAATCGGCAATCTGTTTTGCGGCTGCAGGGGACTATCAGCTTGGTGCTGGCGACATACTGCGTATTTCTGTCTATGGCCAGCAGGATCTGACGACTGAGGCGCGGGTGAGCGAAGCTGGTGGTGTTGTTTTTCCGCTGGTGGGCGATGTGGCTGTTGCAGGTTTGAGTGCAAAAGAAGCTGGACTGCGGATTGCTGAGGCATTAAAGCGTGGTGGCTTTGTCAGGCAGCCGGAAGTCAGTGTACTGGTGACGCAATTCCGTAGTAAACAAGTGTCGGTGTTGGGGAATGTCAACAAGCCCGGCCGCTACCCATTGGAGACAACCTCATCACTGACAGATCTACTGGCTATGGCAGGTGGTATGGCATCACAGGCGGCTGACGATATCGTGTTGATCCAGCGAAAAGATGGTAAGTCTGTGCGTCGTGAGATCGACGTGTTGGCGTTGCTTCAACAAGGGGATCGCTCGGTGGATCAGGTCATGGCAAATGGAGACGTTATCTATGTGCCACGCGCCGCTGTTTTCTATATCTATGGCGAGGTGCAGCGCCCAGGTGCATATCGTCTTGAGCGGAAGATGACGGTCGCACAGGCATTATCGTTGGGTGGTGGGGTTGGTCCACGTGGTTCTGAGGGGCGGATTGTCGTGAAGCGGCGTGATGCAAAAGGTGTATTGCAAACCGTCTCGATCAGCGTGGATGACCTCATCCAGTCCGACGACGTGTTGCAAGTCAAAGAGCGTGTTTTCTAAAGCGTTGGCCCGTTAAATGATGTATTTGGACAGGAAAACACCATGACATTTGGTCAGTTCATAATGGCCTTGCGTGCCAGATATTGGGTGGTTCTACTGTGTTTGGCTGTGACGGTGAGTGTGGTTGCTGTTATCAGCCTCGTTATGCCGAAAAGTTACTCATCAACGGCCATGGTCTTGGTGGACACCAAGGCGAATGATCCGTTGACTGGCATGATGACCCCGGCGTTGATGATGCCTGGGTACATGTCGACCCAGTTGGACGTACTGACCAGTCGAACGGTCGCTGTCAAAGTTGTGGACAAACTACATCTTGCCGATAACCCGGAAGTGCGTGAGCAGTTTCAGAGTGACACCAAGGGACGTGGCGAAATCCGTTACTGGCTGGCCGAGCTACTTCTCAAAAAACTGGATGCCCGTCCTTCTCGTGACAGCAATGTCATTGAAGTGTCATTTGCCAACGAAAATCCGCAGTTTGCAACATTGCTTGCCAATGCATTTGCGGATGCTTTTATTGAAACAAGCCTTGATTTGAAGGTTGCACCCGCTCGTCAAACGGCTGCTTGGTTCGATCAGCAGCTCAAGGGATTGCGCAGCAATCTCGAAAATGCACAGCGTCAGTTGTCAGCGTACCAGCAGGAAAAGGGTATTGTCGCGATTGATGAGCGGTTGGACGTTGAAAATGCCAAGTTGATTGAATTAAGTAGCTTGGTAACCAGCGCGCAAGGTTTACGAGTAGAAGGTCAATCGCGGCAGCGACAGTTGGGTGAAGTATCTCGTTCGGGTCGTGAATCATTGCCTGAAGTCATGACCAGCCCAATTGTACAGAATCTCAAGGCGGAGCTGGCAAGGGCGGAATCTCGCTTGGCAGATGCTGCCGAGCGCCTGGGTAAGAATCACCCCCAGTTCAAGCAGGCACAGACAGAAGTTGACAGCATTCGTCAGAAATTGGATTACGAAATTCGGACGGCTAGTACCAGTATTGTCAATACGGCGCAAATGCAACAGAAGCGGGAAGGTGAGCTGAAGGCGGCTTTGGCCGCGCAGAAAGCAAAAGTGCTGGAACTGAAAAAACTACGTGATGAAATGGGTGTGTTGACGCGTGAAGTTGAGAATGCGCAGCGGGCTTTTGATACCGCTTTGCAACGAGCCAGTCAGACACGGATGGAGAGCGAGGCTAATCAATCAAACGTGGTGTTACTTGCCCGCGCCGTCGAACCGATTGATCCGTCACGTCCGCGTATTGCATTGAACATTGCACTGTCCATTTTTCTGGGCGGGGTCTTGGGCGTGTTGTGTGCTTTCCTGATGGAGTTATTTGATCGGCGGGTTCGTAGTGCAGATGAATTGGCTACCGTGCTGGATACT
Organism: Chitinivorax sp. B; assembly: GCF_005503445.1. Taxonomy (NCBI): domain Bacteria; kingdom Pseudomonadati; phylum Pseudomonadota; class Betaproteobacteria; genus Chitinivorax; species Chitinivorax sp. B. Next base: position 42,229 of record NZ_SCOH01000020.1, read on the forward strand.
CGAGTCCTCGCAACATTGCCCAAATATGATTCAAAAAATCCCACACGCCGCTGGCGCTGGCGTCGTCGTAAATCGGCGACCCACCCCATTGTCACGACTACTGTGCAGTATTGAGGATTGATGTATGGATTTAGCCACCGCCCGGAATATTGAAGCGCCGAACAAGACGGCTGTCGCCAATGACCCCTCACAGACAAGAGTGGCTATTGGCAAACTGTTGGTTGAGGCTGGTTGTATCCGGCGTGAGGACTTGGAACGAATCGACACTGTTCGCCGCGAGAAATGCATCCGCTTTGGTGAGGCGGCAGTGTTGATGGGCTTGGCAAAGGAGGAGGATGTACTCCGGGCGCTTTCACGGCAGTTTGCGTTTGATTGGGTTTCGCCTAGTGAGACTAAGCTGAGTAAAGAGCTTTGCGTGTTGTTTGATCCGTTTGGGCGCGAGGCTGAAGCATTGCGCACCATACGTGGTCAACTACTATTGCGTTGGTTCGATAGTGGTCAAAAACAATTGGCGATTTGTTCACCACATCGGCAATCCGGTTGCTCTCATGTTGCTGCCAATTTGGCCGTACTGTTCGCCCAGTTGGGTGGTCGAACGCTGTTGATTGATGCCAATTTCCGCCAGCCACGTCTGGATGAGTTGTTTTCGTTGGCCCCGCGAGGTGGGCTGGCTGATGTATTGGCAGGGCGTGCCAAGGTCGATGTCTTTCAGCGTGTATCTCAAGTGGCCAATCTGTGGGTGGTACCTGCTGGCCCGATTCCACCCAATCCGCAAGAGCTATTGGCACGGCAATTGTTTTACAAGGTATTGCAGTATTACCAGCGCCACTTTGATTTGATCTTGATTGATACACCCGCCTATGACATGGGGGCCGATCTTGAATTGGTTGCGAGTCGTGTGGGTGGTGCATTGGTTGTGGCACGTAATAATCATACCAAGTTGAAGGTAGTACGAAATCTTCAAGCTGATCTGATGAGGAGTGGAGTCACGTTATGTGGTGGTGTGCTCAACGAATACTGATTTTTAGAGATCAATCATGACAGTTGCCCTGCGTGCATTTCGTTTGGCCGACTTCTTACCTCTTTTGGCGGGGTCGGCAGTGTTGTTTATTCCGACCTATATCAGTTTGTTCAATGGGCTTTGGCAAGCCGATGAGCAGGCTCATGGGCCAATCGTATTGGCCATGTCAATCTGGTTGCTCTGGTCACGGCGTGAAACATTGCTGGCGCTGGAGGCTCGACCGGCCAGCTTGGCTGCATGGAGTATGCTGGTATTGGGTTGTTTGTGTTACGTTCTTGGCCGGTCTCAGGATATTGTTATTCTGGAGCTAGGCGCTCAGATTCCAATTATTACTGCATTGCTGTTATTCCATTGGGGATGGCGTGCCGTCAAAATTTGCCTATTCCCGCTATTGTTTCTCATTTTCATGTTGCCATTGCCTGGCGCATTTGTTGATGCGGCGACAGCCACTCTTAAGCTTCATGTCTCAACAATTGCAGAGACGTTACTTTATGGTCTGGGATATCCTGTTGCCAGAAATGGCGTCATGCTGAATATCGGACAGTATCAGCTTTTGGTGGCGGATGCTTGCTCTGGTTTGCATTCCATGTTTTCACTAACAGCAATGGGATTGCTGTACCTTTATCTGATGGGATATCGCTCAGTACTGCGGAATTTAACACTCGCGATGTTGATTTTGCCAATTGCTTTTCTAGCGAATGTCATTCGAGTTATTGCGCTGGTGTTAATCACCTTTTATCAGGGAAATGAAGCCGCGCAAGGTTTTATTCATGGTTTTGCGGGCATATTTTTGTTTATTGTTGCGTTGCTGGGTTTATTGTCAATTGATTCGTTAATTGGTTTGGTTGGTAACAAACCTAAGTCTGGAGTCAGCAAATGAGTTTGCCTAGTCTGATCGCTGGGGTGGTAATGTTGGCCAGTGCTTATGCTGCAGTTGCAATGAAGCCGACGCATCACATGGCCCAGTTACAGCCTATTCAGTTGCAATCGGTTATTCCAGAGAAAATAGGTGAGTGGACACTTGATAAAACACCAGCGATTGATCAAATCAATCCAGAGGTTCAAGCGAAAATCAATCGAATTTATAGTCAATTAGTACAGCGCACATATGTGAATAGCTTGGGACATCGGATCATGCTCTCTATTGCCTATGGTGGAGATCAAAGCGACGCGTTGCGTGTGCACCGGCCCGAGGTTTGTTACGGATCTCAGGGCTTCCAGGTCAGTCAACAAACGTTGGCGATGTTTCAGCATGGTGATGCCAAAGTGCCGATTCGTCGATTGGTTGCGGCAATGGGTAATCGAATTGAGCCAATTACTTATTGGATGACAGTTGGTGAAAAAGTAGCACTGACAGGGTGGCAGCATAAGCTTGCACAGCTCAGCTATGGGGTGGATCGAGTCATTCCCGATGGCATGGTGTTTCGTGTGTCGACAGTCGGTCTGGACGTGGAAACCAGCTATCGAAATCAGGAAAACTTTCTAGCACAGTTGTACAAGTCGTTGCCCTCAACTGAGCGAAATCGCATCTTTGGTGCCTGAGTCTGAATGGTTCTTTGTGGTAAAAGCAATTTGCCTGGTAGCAAAGGTTTGGCATGCGTTTGTTATATGTTGTTCGAGAGGGATGTGATACCAAGAGGCCAGATGTCTATGGACTATTTGGTTGCTATCTTGCTGGTTTAGGTGTTGAAAGCCACTTGTTGGCGAGCCCTGTCGTCAAACAACTACCTTATGCGTGGCCTGGTGGCGAGATGCTAATCAAGCCGCGAATGGTGTCTGGCTTGAAAGCAAAATGCTGGCAATTGCTTTTTCCTCTGGTGTTGGTGGTAGTCAAGCCCAAATATGATGCTGTCGTTGTTCGAGATAAAACATTAAGTGGTCTATTCTTTTATTTGTACGCACGTCTCCTTCGCTTGCCCTTCATCTTTTGGGTGTCTTATCCGGTAGGTGAGGCGTACGACTCATTGGCAACGTTGACTCCGCAACAGATAAAAAAAGCACTTTATCGCCTGAGAGGTAAGCTAAGTAAATTGGTGGTTGATAAAGTGTTAATACCTAATTCGGATTTGGCATTTCTACAGAGCGAGCAAATGGTAAGTCAGTACATTATCAATGGTGTGCTGCCGAGTAAATTGATCCCTGTTCCAATGTGCGTGGAATGGAAGAAAATCAACGCATTTCATGAGCAAATTGATTGGGACTCCAAAAAGCAGGTTGGTTGTAAACTTGCTTATCTTGGGACGTTGGATCTTAGACGTGAGCCATTTTTTATGCTACAGGTCTTAAAGCGATTACGCCATCGCTACCCCGATCTGACATTGATATTGATTGGTGATTGTCCGTCACAGAGTGAACGGGATTTGCTGGACCAAATGATTGCCGATTTGGAGCTTACCAATGCGGTTACCGTGACTGGATGGCTGTCGCAGCATCAGGCATGGCAACACCTATGTGGCAATGTCATTGGTTTGTCACCTGTTCCTGTAAATGATCTCTATCAGGTTTCATCTCCCACTAAAACAATTGAGTATTTGGCTTTGGGTGTACCTGCAGTTGTCACTCCTATCCCAGACCAGCGAACCGTGATTGAGGAAAGTGGGGCAGGGTTATGTGCTGATATGACGGAGATTGATTTTGCCAACGCCGTTTCAGAATTGCTTGATAGCCCAGAAAAGCGATATGCAATGGCAGTAAATGGTATTGACTATGTTCGACGAACACGAACATATGAGGGTTCGTCCAAATTAATCTATCAGCATTTGATGTCGATGCAGTAAGTTAGGCCAGGGTGGCGGCACCATGTCTATTTTCTGTTTCATTTTATTTTGAAGTGCCAAGGAATTGTTTTGCCTACAGATCAATATTCAACAGGTCGACTAAGAACGGGAATTATCAATTTCCTGATCGGTAAAATCGGTACTGCTCTTTTAAATCTGCTGGCATTCTTTTTGTTGGCTCGGTTGCTACGCGTTGCCGATTATGGTGCCTATATGACGTTTCTGGCAATTGTCGAAATTGTGACATTGCTGGCAACAGGGGCATTTGATCGTGTTGCAGCACAGTTGATACCTGAGTATCGATTAAATGCTGGAAACGAGCGAACGGCAAGGTTGATATGGCGGCTCTTTTTTGGGAGAACTACCATATTGGCAATGGCTATCTTAACCTTGGCAATATTTTATAGAGAAATTCTCGCTTTCTTCAATCAATCGGTACAGAGCGATGCGTACTTGATTTTTCTGGTTGCAATGTTTGCTGAGCTGGCTGCGCGATATTTGCGTGATGGCGTGTTGGGCTCATTACTGATGCAAGGTTGGTCACAGATCGCATTGTTTATGCGAAATCTGGCAATTGTCGTTGGTATGGTTGCACTGGGGTGGAGTACTGGCTCGTTAAGCCTGGTGCAGACGGTTTGGATTGAGGTCGTCAGTTCAACACTTGGTTTCCTGATTGTACTTCCACTGACTTATAAGGCGGCAGCAACTGGTGCAGATTGTTGTGAAGACTGGCGAAGTCCTGGTCTGATGAAAACCTTTAAGATGGTTTGGCATAATTATGTATGCCTTGTCCTCGGTTTTATTTTCAGTGCACAAACCGTGACCATGTTGGCAAGTAAGCTTTATGGCGTTGAGGTTGCAGCAGTCTTTGGATTTGCACGTGGCTTGGCCGATCAGGTTAGGAAATATTTACCCGCAGAACTCTTTCTGGGTGTGGTTCGCCCAGTGATGATTGCAGGTTATGCGAAAGAGAGGGATTTTTCCAAGCTGAATTGGCGTGCTAATTTGGTTTATAAAATTGGTCTATTTTCATTATTCCCAATTATTGCAATATTTGGTGCCCATGGTGATATGGTGTTGCAGTTTTTGCATGGTGGTAAATATCCTGGATCCCAATATTATGTATTACTGCTTCTGATTACGTTGATTCCATTGAGTCATAAGCGGGCAATCGAGATGGTAGTCAACAGTGTTCATGAAACTGATCTTTGGTTATTTGCTGCCTTGTCTTCATTACTCGCAATTCCATTCTTGATCGCGGGTCAACTATTTGATTTACAGCTGACCGGGCTCATTTTGGCGGTCATGCTGGTTGAGTTGCTGACCAATTCAGTTTTGACAATGGGTTTGAAGCGACGTGGTTACCCTTACGTGGTTGATTGGAACGGGTTTGGAAAGCTTATCTTATTAACCGTTGTTACAACGGTGTTGATATACGTGATGCCATTTGGTGATTCGCTGATTAGTTTGTTTGGGATGTTGATTGCTTGTGTTTTGGTGTACTTGGGTGTAGGGCGTATGCTTCGACCTTTTTCGGAGAGAGAACGAGCAAGTGTCAATGCACTCCTCAAACGTAACTTATTTGTTTGGTAACAGGTTGAGTCATGTCGCGCACCATACTGAACAATCGATTTTTCATGCTCGAACGTGTGGATTTCAGACGGTTGCTACGGCAGGCGTTGTTAATATTCTGCATTGTATTTATGTGCGCATTCTTTGCGTTACTGGTCGTTGCAGAGTTGTTACCCGTCATGCTGGGAGCATTGGGGGCATTGGGATTTGCGACTTGGTCTATCTACATACTGTTTTCACCAACTAAGCCGCCATCCAAATCCTGGCCTTTTTTAGCGATTGCAGGCCTTGTTCTGACTATTCCACTTATTTCGCTCGCAAGCCGGTTGCCGTTGCAGAATCTGATTGATTTGATTTTGTTTGGAATGGCGCCCCTTGCAATCAAATACCTGTTTAATGCAACCCGACATCTCGCATGGGTACGTTTCTCGATCTTGTTTTATTTGGGATTTCTGGCTTTCGCTGTATTGTCGACGCTATTTGGACGTTCAAATACCTACGCCGCTATTTATCAGACTATCTTTAATTTAAAACTGTATTTAATGTTGGGATCTGGGTTCGCAGTCGTTTGGACGTTACGTGCTGATCAACGATTGTGGATTTGGGTTCAGCGCATATGGCTAATTTTTCTCCCATTTATCTTGTTGCAATGGTTTGCTCCAGCAGTTGATTGGGTGATGTTCCCATTACATTCTGACAAGATGTATGACCTCAACCCATTTCTTGCCAATAAATTTGTAAAGGTGCCTGGCCCCTTCTTTCATGCAAGTATGTTGGCAACATTTACTGCATTGATGCTTGGTTTTTGTGTTTTGAGGTTTTTGATCGTTGGCGGGAACGATTGTATTACCCCCATTGTCGGTTATGGATTTGTATTGCTGGCATCTGGGCAGCGTGGCGAAACACTCTCTCTGTTTGCATCGTTATTTTTTGTTCTTGTATTTTATAAGCAACGTATTCGCTGGGGTGTGTTGTTGATGCTCAGCACAGTTTTTTTACTTGGATTGATATTTCTAGTAGTCAATTTTGAAAATACCCCGATTTATGACTTGGCGGTTGAGTGGGGATTGGTGGGGAATATCCCATTGAAAGACTTGCAAGCTCGTGCAGCTTTTTACAAATATTCTTTCTTGATTGCGAATGACCACTTCCCACTTGGAAGTGGGCTTGGCACATATGGTGGTGTTGGTGCTCAAAAGTTCGATTTGTCACTTTTCGATCAGCTGGGTTTTCAGCGCTATTACTGGTATTTGGCAGGGCAGTTCCTTGTTGACACCTATTGGCCCAATTTCATTGCCGAAGCGGGTTGGTTGGGAGCTTTTCTAATGCTGCTTTCGATAGCTTGCCTGTGGATACAATCATTTGTTGGCATGAGGCGAGAGGTTGATGCTCATGTCAAGTTTTACTGGTCCATGGCGAATGCGTGCGCAACATTTATTTTAATCAATTCGTTAACTTCACCATTAGCAGCTGATCCAAAATATGTTTGGATGTGTTGGATGTTTTTTGGATTGGCTGCTTCGTTAGGGAAAGCTCAATCGACTGCTAATGACGATTTGGTAAAAATTCGCTATTTGTATTGAATGTATTTTAGCTGCTGGGTGGGATTGATAGGTAGTTGTATTTGTTATGGCTGGCGATTGAATGATTGTTATGTAATGTCTTCGAGTTGCATTTCTGAAGAAATTAAATTTGGGATTGATTATGCTGGCTATTTTTAGATTGTCTAGTTTTTTGCACTCGATGGGTATTCCATTGTTGCCATGGTTGTTGAAGGTTTTAAATAGGGTCTTATTCGCATGTTCTGTCCCACCATCGGTGAAAGTGGGGCGTAATGTTGTATTTGGGTATCAAGGATTGGGTATTGTTGTTCATAAGCGTGCGGTAATTGGCAACAATGTTATTGTTGGTCCGAATGTGACAATTGGCGGGCGTTCTGGCCATGAGCAAGTACCTGTGATTGAAGATGACGTATTAATTGGTGCAGGCGCAAGAATATTGGGGCCAGTTCGAATTGGACGAAATGCTCAAATTGGTGCGAATGCAGTCGTGTTAGTCGATGTTCCTGAAGGTGCTATCGCTGTGGGGGTTCCAGCTGTTGTAAAGCTTCCACGTAACACACAGATGATTGCATCCAACCCGGTGATGGAAAGTCAAAAGTAATATGAAAAAGGTTGTGGTAGTTGGCCCGCATTTTTCAGCGCAAGGTGGAATGGCAACAGTGCTGGATATCTATCGCCAAGAGGGGCTGTTTGATCAGCAGTCGGTGTTATTTCTGCCAACTCATATTGATGGATCGAAGTGGAAGAAGTTTCGATTGGCTATTGCTACCTTTTTTACTTTCTTAATACTTTTAATGTTTAGACAGGTCAGTATGTTGCATGCACATGTTGCAACGCGCGCGAGTTTTTGGCGCAAGGCACTGTTTATGCTGTTGGCCAGATTGTTTGGCACCCCATATATTTTTCACCTGCATAGTGGTTTGTTTCAGGGGTTTTATGAGCGATGCGGGGTTTTTGGAAAATGGCTGACAAGATACCTATTGAGGAATGCAAAGTATGTGTTCGTATTGTCTTCCGATGCTCGGCAATGGATAGTTTCAATTGTTCCTGAGGCTTCGGTAACGATATTTTCTAATCCGATACGTATGCTCCCTTATGTTAGAGAAAATAGACATACAAGCCATGTACTATTTATGGGGAAGCTGGATTCGAATAAGGGAATATATGATTTATTGCCCGCTATTGAGAAGTTAACGGCATTTCATCCTGGTTTGAGATTGTCAATTGCCGGTGAAGGTGAGATCGAACAGGTACGTGCATTGGTAACCCAACTTGGTTTGGAGAAGCATGTGGACCTGCTGGGGTGGGTTGTTGGCGATCAGAAAGCCCAGCTATTGTCCACTGCAACAGTATTTGTTTTGCCCTCATATCGTGAAGGAATGCCAATGGGGGTGCTTGAAGCCATGTCCGTTGGATTGCCAGTTGTAGCCAGTCAGGTCGGTGCTGTCCCAGATATGTTGCAGGCTGGATTGGAGGGGGAGGTGATTCCCGCTGGCAATATTGATGCATTGGCGGGGGCTTTGAACCGTTTGCTTTCGGACGCTGCTTACCGTGAATCGTGTGCATTGCACGCGCGGGATCGCGTCGAACGAAATTACGCCGCTGGCGCAGTTTTGCAAAGGCTGAAGGTTAGCTATTACTCTTGAGAAGGATGATGATCTTGATTCGCTCCCGATTTGTAGTGACAAGCCTGTTAGGGCTGGTGATAGCACAAGGTGTATTAGCTGCAGATATCGTGCCTTCTGTGGTCACTAGCTGGATCAAGCCAAATCGAGCCCCCTCTACGGATTGGATAGGCCGAGCGATAGCGTTGGATATGCCTACCATTCCGCAGGATGGTGTGCTGGTAAAACAAAATCCTGTTTATTTCAGTTGGCCAGCGTTGTACGGGGTTGTTTCGTATTCACTGGTCGTACAGCCTTTGTCTGGCACGGAACAGGAGTTTGAGTCTCCCTACAATTGGTTCGCCATGCCTAAAGCGTTGGAACGAGGAAGCTACCAGTGGCGCGTGCGGGCTAAAAAAGCAAATGGCCAGTTTGATGCCTGGAGTGATTGGCGTGGGTTTACCATTACCACTGATGGCTCAGGGACCAATGTTGCCAATATTTCGGAGCTCTACAACCGTGTGAAGGCATCGCCTCATCCACGTACTTTTCCCTCCAGTACGGAACTGGCAGCCATCAAAAGTGCATTGGCAGGAACACGTCGGGATGCATACGGCAAGTTGAAGGCACGTGCAAAGGCTTATGCATCTAATGCTTTGCCAGAAGAGCTTAAGTCAAGTGCATCAGTTGACGCGACCCAGCGTGATACGGTGATGGATATGTTGGCTATCACCAAGGAAATGAAACCAGAGCTGGCGCAAATCGTTGAACAGGCATTTATTTGGCGGATAGATCGCAATCAGGCTGCATTGAACGATGCGAAACAGCGTTTGCTGAAATTGGCGACATGGAATCCGGAAGGAATTACAGCCTACGAGCCCAGTCATCACATGCCGCGAAATCTTTTATGGACGTTGACCATCGGATATGACTGGCTGTATGACGAATTGTCAGCTGTTGAGCGAACTCTGTTATTGAATTCAATTCGTAAACGTTTAACTCAGATTCATGCCTCGTTGATGGGAACAACCAAGCGGATGATGGTTCGTCCGTATGACTCTCACGGCTGGATCGGATTGAATGCAGCGGCTGCAATTTCTACTGTTGTGGCCGGGGAAGTACCGGAGTCAGAAACCTGGTTCAAGCTGTATGTGCCATGGGCAATGGCTGCGATGTCCCCATGGGGCGGGGAGGATGGCGGGTTCTCGCAGGGGACAGGCTATGGTGCATGGCACTTCGATCCCAATTTGTATTACTGGGATGCGATTCGTTTAGCCACGGGTGTAGATCCTTATCAAAAGGTTTGGCTGCGAAATACTGGGAATTTCCTCTTGTATTTTGCGCCACCTGGTAGTCCAAGTGGCGGGTTTGGCGAGGCAGGGGACTCTGTGCCGGATCCGGCGGTCATTGTTCCCTACACAATGCGGATTCCTTCACAGCTATATCGCTGGTACGGTGCGAATCAACGTCCGACAGATTCGTCGTCGTTGTTACAGTTGCTTGCACCTGTTGAGATTGCCGAAGCATCCTTTCCCAAGGGGATTCCTGATGCCGCGGTTTTCCAGTCGGTAGGTTGGGCGGCGGTGCATAGCTCACTGTCCGATCCAAAGCGCTTTTCGCTTTACTTCAAATCTAGCCCATATGGTTCTTTCAACCATAGCCATGCGGATCAGAACTCCTTCATTATTAATTATGAAGGCAAAAAGATGGCGTTAGATAGCGGGTTCTACGATTGGTACGGGTCACCCCATCACACGAAGTGGTATCAGCAAACCTTGGCACATAACGCCATTACGTTTGATGGAGGAAAAGGGCAGGTACCCAATCAAATGGATGCTCGTGGAGAGATTACCCGTTTTAGTCACATGTCGGGTTATACCGTCATGACTGGCGATGCAACCCGGGCTTATGGTGGTGCCCTTTTGCTTGCTCAGCGATCGATTGTCTATTTGAAGCCTTCATTCATTCTTGTTTATGACGCATTGTCTTCAGATACCCCACGTCAATGGGAATGGAATCTCCACACGGTAAAAACAATGGAAGTGGTCGCGCCCAAGCAAGTCAAAGTTGCCGATGGCACGACGTCAATGTGCGTTGATTTATTGTCAGATGAGGAAATGAAGTTTTCCCAGACTAATCGATTTACAGCGGATCCAGATTCGAACAAAGCCTATTGGGCCAACCAATGGCATGGTCGTTTTACGAGTGAAGATAAATCTAAAAAATCCCAGATTCTGGTTTTGATGCGGTTGAATTGTGCCAATACGACAGATGTGGCGGTTAGCCGATTGGATGAAGGGTACGTTGTGAATATTGCAGGTAAGCGAATTTCCCTCCAGCCGGGCCGGCCAGTGGATGTGAAATAGCACCAAAAAAGAGAGGTGAGGTATGAGAATCGAATTATTTGGGTGCCAGGTGGATAACCTGACAATGAATGAGACGTTGGATAGGGTTGAGGATTTTATTAAAAGTGGTAGGCCCCATCAGCACGTTTGTGTGAATGTGGATAAAGTGGTGAAGGCATCCCGTGACGAATCGTTGCGTGGCATTATCAATAATTGTGAGTTGATCAACGTGGATGGGATGCCGGTTGTATGGGCTTCACGTTTGCTGGGTAAGCCACTTAAGGAGCGAGTTGCAGGTGTCGACCTATTTGAACGACTGATGGAGCATGCTGCCAAGAAAGGTTGGCGGGTGTTTTTCCTTGGGGCTAAAGAAGAAGTTGTCAAAGGTGTTCATGACAAGTTTGCTGCCCTTTATCCAAATCTACAGGTTGCTGGGTATCGCAATGGCTATTGGAAGGCTGAGGAAGAGGAATCGGTTGTACAGATGATTGCAGATTCAAAGCCAGATCTGTTGTTTGTCGCAATCAGTTCACCTAAGAAGGAACAATTCTTGGGCAGGTATCAGGAGCAGATGAAGGTTCCGTTTGCAATGGGCGTAGGTGGAACATTCGATGTCATGGTTGGCATGGTCAAGCGGGCGCCAAAATGGATGCAAAAATTGGGCTTGGAATGGTTCTACCGGTTTTTGCAAGAACCACGCCGCATGTTCAGACGCTACTTTATTGAAGACATGTATTTTTTCTGGTTGCTGTTAAAAGAGATGTTCGGACGTAAGCATTCGGTTCGGGCTTAGCGACATGTTAGGGCTGGCAGTATGATCAATAGCAATTCTAAAGTCCTGTTTCGGGCAGACCCGACAGGTGTCGAGTTGGTTCAGTGGTTGATTGACCCAATCGTTGCCATCTTGATTTGGTATGTCTCGGTTCGTGTCGTGGGTGGGCACTTCCGTGAAGATGATTTTGTATTGTGTGTGTTGCTGTTTTTACTGACGTTCCCTGGGCAGCGCTATGAGCGCATCGATGGGGGAACAATCATTGATGCTGTGGCGCATTGGGCGATGGTGGCGGGCTTGTTGGTTCTGCTTGGCTACGCTACTGAGTATATCTATCGCTTCTATCCCAAAGGTATCATGATCTGGCTGGCAGCCACACCTGTGGCTCAATTGCTGGTTCATGGTGTTATGAACGGTTTATTTGCATCTTTTTTCCGGCGTAATTCCGAACAGGAAAAGGTTGTGGTGATCGGCCTGAATGAAACCGGACGCCGGCTGGTTGAATCATTGAAGCAATCCGATCAGCATGGTATGTCATTGACGGGAATTTTTGACGATCGAGGCCTGGAGAGATTGGGTAATGAGCTGCCATGCAAACATTTGGGCAGTTTAGGGCACGTTGCCGAATACGTGAAAAGCCAAAAGGTATCACGTATCTATATTGCGCTGCCCATGGCATCCCAGCCGCGTATTCTCAAATTACTTGATGACCTTCGGGATACAACTGCCTCAATATACTTCGTGCCGGATCTGTTTACTTTTGATTTGATTCAGGCTCGTTTGGATAGGGTAGGTGAATTGCCTGTGGTGGCGGTATGCGAAACACCTTTTTATGGTATGAACATGATTTTGAAGCGTATTTCAGACGTTGTGTTCTCTATCCTGATCCTTATTCTGATATCACCGATTATGGCCATGGTAGCCCTGGCTGTTAAGTTTGACTCCAAGGGGCCGGTCTTGTTCAAACAGCGCCGCTACGGGTTGGATGGAAAAGAAATCCTCGTTTACAAGTTTCGCTCAATGACCGTTTGTGAGGACGGGGCTGCTGTCGTACAGGCACAGAAAAATGATATGCGTGTGACGCGAGTTGGGGCATTCATCCGGAAAACCTCGCTTGATGAGTTGCCTCAATTCATCAATGTGCTGGAAGGGAAGATGAGTATTGTTGGTCCGCGTCCACACGCGATTGCCCATAACGAGCAGTATCGGAAGTTGATCAAGGGTTACATGGTACGACATAAGGTCAAGCCTGGCATTACGGGGTGGGCGCAGGTAAATGGCTATCGTGGTGAGACCGAAACGCTGGACAAGATGGAAAAACGAATTGAGTACGATCTGGACTACTTGCGTAATTGGAGCTTGCGGTTGGACGTCTCGATTATTCTGCGCACGGCATTGCTGGTAGTGCGCGATCGCAACGCATTTTGACCAAATTCACATGAATCAAACAACACCGTTGATTTGGGGGTGGCCGCGTCCGATTGTGGCGCGCTGCCTACCAATTGCCATTTACTTTTTGTTTCTGGCTATTTCACCTCAATTGACAAAGTGGTTACAACTGACCGCCTATCAGGCAAACTGGCTCTATGGTGCCAAGGTTGGTAGTGTGTTGCTTGCCTTGATCTGGTTTGCCAAAGACTATGGCGAACTGCGTACTGACTGGCTGCCTACCCTACAGCAATGGGTGTTGTCCATCGTTGTGGGTGTTGCGGTGTTCGTCATGTGGATTCACCTTGATCATGGCTGGATGCTGATGGGAGAGCCAGCGGGTTATCGTCCAGCTGATACCGCTGGGAATCTGGATTGGTGGTTGATTGTAACGCGCTGGGTTGGTGCAGCGTTGATCGTTCCCGTGATGGAAGAGTTGTTCTGGCGTTCTTTCTTGATGCGTTGGCTATCTCAAGAGACTTTTCTGAGTTCATCGCCAAGTGATCCGGATGCCAAAGCATTTCTGATTACCGCTGTGTTGTTTGGTATGGAGCATCAGCAGTGGTTAGCAGGTATTCTGGCTGGTGTTGCGTATGGTTGGTTGTACCGTAAGACTGGCCGACTGTTGGTGCCGATCGTTGCACATGCAGTAACGAACGGCGTGTTGGGTATTTGGGTAGTGGCCACAGGACAGTGGCAGTTTTGGTAGCGAGATGAAGAAGATTCAGTGTGTTTTGATATGTGGTGCGTTCAGTGCGGTGTCGTCTGGATTGATTGCAGCTCCAGATGAAGGGGATCGATTTCTGGCCTATGGACAAATTGGTCTGACCCATGATTCGAATGTATTGCGAAGCGCGACTGATGTTCGGGCTGATCGTATCAGGGTGCTGGCCGGCGGTATCAAGGCCTGGATGCCTTTCAGTTTGCAGCGGATAGATGCACAACTTGATGCTCAGGATGTTGATTATCAGGACTTGAGTAGTTTCAATTATCGGAGCCATCGTGCAGAGGTGGGTTGGGACTGGCGACTGACATCGAATGCGGGTGGGCGGCTTGCTTGGTCAAATAATCGACGCCCAGTGGAACTGAAATACCTGACTGAAGCACAGCGAGATGTTACTAATGTGAATCGTGTCAGTGGCAATGGTTTCTATCGATTCATGCCGGAATGGCAGATTGAAGCTGGAGCTGATCGCAGTCGAACTGATCATACGCTGGATAGCCGACGGTTTCTGGACTATGAGGTAGATTCCTATTCCACCGGCTTCCGTTACCTACCTGCAACTGGTAGTAGTGTCGCATTGACTTGGCGCCACTTGAGGGCGACTTACCCGAATCAGCAGGCTTGGCTGCCGCCTGGCGGTATTATCCTCGGCATTGATAACGGATATCGTCAGAATGAACTGAATCTGTCTACCGAATGGCAAATAACCGCATTAACCAGCTTGCATGGCAATGTTGGCCATGTTAGTCGTAGTCATCAGCAAGTTTCTGCACGAGACTATTCGGGTTATGTCGGACGTTTGGGTGTCAAGTATCAGCTAACTGGCAAGGTGGGCTTGCAAAGCAGTATGTGGCGTGAAATTGGTGGTGATGAGCAATCAGCAATTTCCAGTTACGCTATTCGAAAGGGCATACGTTTTGAGCCCAGCTGGAGTATTTCACCAAAACTGCAAGCAAGACTGAGTTGGCAGTATGAGCGACTTAGTTATGTTGGCGGTGCCGGTGATCTGTTGGGCATTGAACCGCGCATCGATAAAGAAAACCAGCTGTCGATTGGTGTTGACTATGAGTGGATTCGCAATTCGACCCTCTCATTGTCATTTGGTCGAGAGCATCGTGATTCGACCGGAGTCAATGGTAGTTACGATGCGAGAACTGCAGGACTGTCAGTCAAGGCAAGTTATTGAATTGACACATGTTGTTGTCGTGTTAAAAGGCCGCCAACAAAGCGGCCTTTTTATTGAATGTATTTCAATACTGATATTATCCGGCTAGTGCCTGCAGTAGATCTGCTTCCAGTTGTACCATGGTTTTGCTATCACACAATCCTGGCCCGGTGATCAGAAATGTATCTTCAGCTCGTTCGCCTAGTGTGGAAATTTTAGCGGAGTGAATGCTGATTTGCCATGCTGTCAATACGGTTGTGATTCGAGAAAGCAATCCTGGGCGGTCCCCTGCAATGACTGACATCACATAGTAATTTTGTTTGTCATCACTGCGAATGCTGATCTGTGGTTGAAGGGGGAAGTGCCGCAACTGTCTACTGATCCGGCCTGCAAGGGGTGGCTCAAGTGGTGCTTGATGTCGTAGTCGATTGGTCAGTTCGTATTCGATCAAGGCGATCAGATCCCGGTAGTGATCCGTACTGTTTTCAGGCATGAATACGTAAAAACTGTCCAGCGCATAGCCGTGACGGGTGGTGTAGATTTTCGCTTCGCCAATACTAAACCGTGCCCGCTCAAAATAATGGCAAAGGCGGGCGAACAACTGTGGTTGATCTGGCACATAGACCAGAATTTGCAGGCCATCTCCATCATCAGATAACTTGGCTTTGACGACGGGCTCAATGTCCTGTACACGCCAATAAAGTGCTCTGGTGTGCCAAGCAATTTCACGCGCATCGTGGCGCATGAAATAGACAGTGTCCAGCTCTTTCCATAAGGCCTTGTGGACGTCTGTGGTAAGACCATAGTATCGCAGCAAGGCTTGGGCTTCTGCTTGGCGCGCCTCGATATATGTTCCAAGATTAAAATTGCCAGTGGAAAGGTGACGTGATGTTGCGTGGAATAAATCTTCCAGTAATTTGGCTTTCCAGTTGTTCCAGACTTTGGGGCTGGTGCCGCGAATGTCCGCAACTGTCAGTAAATAGAGTGCTGTGAGCCGTCTTTGTGTGCCAACCTGATTTGCAAAGTGATCAATTACCTCTGGATCATATACATCTTGTTTTTGTGCGACAGAAGACATGTTGAGGTGCTGTCCAACCAGCCATGCAACCAAGTTACCATCGGCGTCGGAAAGACTATGCTGCAGGCAGAAATCCTTCGCATCCAGCATGCCAAGGCTCGAATGATCTCCACCGCGGCCTTTGGCAATGTCATGAAACAGTCCGGCCAGATAAAGGATCTCAGGTTTATCAAAATCGGCGATGAGTTTGGAGCACAGAGGGTATTCATGTGCGAAATCGGCAATGGCAAAGCGTCGCAGATTCCGCACTACCATCAAAATATGTTCGTCTACAGTGTATACGTGAAACAAGTCATGCTGCATCAAGCCGACTATTCTGCCAAATGCCGGAATGTAACGCCCCAGAATGCCATAGAGGTTCATTCTGCGTAGCACGCGGGTCTGCCCGCGAGGTGCACGCATGATCTCCATGAAGAGTTGCTGATTTCGAGGATTGGCGCGAAATTCCGCATTGATCTTGCCGCGCGCATTCCATAGGGCTCGCAGTGTTTTAGCGCCCAATCCACTAAGGGATGTGTGTTGCTGCATGAGCAGGAACGCTTCTAGAATCGCAGAGGGTTGCTTCTCAAACAGCTTCAGATCTCTGACCAGTAGTAAATTGTTGCGGGCGAAAAAACGTTCATTCAGTACTTCGACTGGGGCCAGTACCGAAACAATGCGGCCTTTCAAGTTCTGCACCAAGATATCATTCAGTTGCAAAACTGTTCGAGCTGCCCGGTAGTAGGTTTGCATCAATCGTTCACTGGCTCGCTGAGTGGTACTGTCAGTAAATCCCCCTGCTCTGGCGACTTGGTTTTGCAAATCGAACAATAGTCGATCTTCACGACGCTTGGCTAGGTAGTGCAATCCAACTCGAAGATTTTTCAATACCTTCTCTGCGCGGAGAATCTGCCGGGCTTCCGTGGCTGAGAGTACACCTTGTTGTACCAAGTCTGCCCAAGTTCGGCCGGTGTTGGCACCAGTTGCAATCCAGATGATGGTTTGAAGGTCGCGCAGGCCGCCAGGGCTTTCCTTGATATTGGGTTCAAGGTTGTAAGCAACGCCATGGAAACGCATGTGGCGTTGTTGTTGCTCCAGTAATTTCGCTTCATAAAAGCGCAGTGGGACAAGCTGTGCATGAAGTGCATCACGCAATTGCTTAAATCGTTCTTGTTTACAGACTAGCGGTCGGGCTTCCAGTAAGGTCGTTTGGATGGTTAGATCGTTGGCAGCTTCATTCACGCATTCGCTCAATGTTCGAACGCTGTGACCAATATCCAGACCAATATCCCAAAACAACCCAACTAAGTACTCAACTTTGCGCGTTAGTGGCTCATCGACTTGGTCGGGCAGTAAAATCAGGAGGTCGATATCAGAGAAGGGGTAAATCTCTTCACGGCCATAACCACCTACTGCAATCAGCCCAACATCGCCTGGAAAGTCTAGTGTGTGCCATACGTTGCACAGCAGCGCATCGATAGCCAGGCTGTGTGCTTTGAGCAGCCATTCCACATCGTGGTTATGCAGGTATTGATCACGTATGGATGCGCGTACTTGTTGCAGCTGCGAGCGCCAGCTGTTGATGTCAGTCAGATTATCAGTGGTAGGCTGATGGCCCATGTGCAGACCCCTGATTTAGAGTGGCTTCGGGGGGGAGCCGGCGGATAGTGTCAGCACTTCGTAACCAGTATCAGACACCAATATCGTATGTTCCCATTGTGCAGATAGACTGTGGTCCTTGGTTACGACCGTCCAGCCATCCCCCATCATTCGGATAGCGGCTTTACCTGCATTGATCATCGGTTCAATGGTGAAGATCATGCCTGGCTGAAGTTTTACGCCGGTATTAGGGCGGCCGTAATGAACAACTTGCGGATCTTCATGAAATTGCTTGCCAATGCCATGCCCGCAAAACTCACGGACAATGCTGTAACCTTGACCTTCGGCAAATTTCTGAATGGCATGGCCGATATCACCCAACGTTTTACCTGGCGCAACTTGTTCAATGCCCAGCCACATGGCTTCATAGGTCACTTTATTTAGCCGCTTGGCCTGGATTGAAACTTCACCCAGTTCAAACATCCGACTCGTGTCACCGTGATAACCATCCTTGATGACAGTGATATCCAGATTGACTACATCACCATTTTTCAATACACGATCACCTGGAATACCATGGCATACTTGGTGATTGATGGATGTACAGATCGATTTGGGATAGGGTGTGTGCCCTGGTGGTGTGTAATTGAGCGGGGCTGGAATTGTGCCTTGAACATTAACCATATAATCATGGCATAGGCGATCCAGCTCGCCCGTGGTGACCCCCACCTTGACGAATGGTGTGATGTAGTCGAGCACTTCGCTCGCCAGTCTGCCGGCAATTCGCATTTTTGCAATGTCGTCGGCGTTTTTGATAATGATGGACATAATGCTATTAAGGCCTTGAGTGTAATCTATAAGGATAAAAGATAAGGAGCGCCCAAGCAATCGAACTGACGGGCTTTCAGCAGGTATGCCCAATGCTGGGCTTGAGCGATATGTTATCGGGATGCTACAATCTTCAATTAGCTTTTTGCAGGATAGCTAAAATCACACATCTACCGAACTTAAGGGTGTGCGCCAATGGTTGGTGCAAGCTTCAAGGTAGGTGGCGGTCTAACCCTTAATATTGGAGTCATTCATGTCCGTTAGCATGCGTCAAATGCTGGAGGCCGGTGTTCACTTCGGCCACCAAACCCGTTACTGGAATCCGAAAATGGCGCCGTTCATTTTTGGTCATCGTAACAAGATTCACATTATCAACCTGGAAAAAACCCTGCCGATGTATGAGCAGGCAATGAGCTTCATCCGCAAGCTGACTGCCAATAAGGGTAATGTTCTGTTTGTTGGTACCAAGCGCCAGGCGCGTGAAATTGTAAAAGAAGAAGCGTCTCGTGCAAATGCGCCTTATGTTGACCAGCGTTGGCTGGGCGGCATGTTGACCAACTTCAAGACGGTTAAGCAATCGGTTAAGCGCCTGCACGAAATGCAGGCAATGTTGGCTGATCCTGCAACCAACGAAAAGTTTACCAAGAAAGAGTTGCTGGACATGCAGCGGGAAGCTGACAAGTTAGAGTGCAGCTTGGGCGGTATCAAGAACATGAACGGGCTGCCGGACGCACTGTTCGTGATTGATGTTGGATATCAGAAAGGTGCCATTACCGAGGCGAAGAAATTGGGTATCCCGGTAATTGCTGTGGTTGATACCAACAACAGCCCTGAAGGTGTTGATTATATTATTCCTGGTAACGATGACTCCAGCCGTGCGATTCGTCTGTATGCACGCGGTGTGGCTGATGCCATTCTGGAAGGCCGGAGCAATGTCGCCAAAGAAGTCGCGCCCAGCGATGAATTTGTAGAAGTGAAATCGGCCGAACAAGCTGCCGAATAAAAAAAGGGGCGGCAGCCCCTTTTTTATAGCATCCACTGGCCCGTTCCTGATTTTGCGAACGGGCGGTCAAAATCCTCAGGAGTGATCAAAATGGCTGAAATTACTGCAAAAATGGTAGCCGAATTGCGTGAGGCAACCGGCCTCGGCATGATGGAGTGCAAGAAGGCTCTGGTTGAAGCTGAAGGCGACATCAAGAAGGCAGAAGAAATCCTGCGCATCAAGAGTGGTGCCAAGGCTGGTAAGGTTGCGGGACGTACTGCTGCAGAAGGTGCAATTGCACAATGTGTTAGCGCCGATGGCAAGATCGGTGCATTGGTTGAAGTTAACTGTGAAACCGATTTTGTTGCGAAGGATGAAGGTTTCGTTGCTTTGACCAAAGCTGTTGCCCAGGCTATTGCAGCTAACGATATTGCCGATGTTGAGGCATTGGCAAGTGTGAAGTTGGCTTCGGGTGAAACCATCGAAGAAGCGCGTAAGGCGCTGATCTCGAAAATTGGTGAGAACATTACTGTACGTCGCTTTGTTCGTTTCCAGACTGCTGATTCGTTGGCGGTATACCTGCATGGTTCCAAAATTGGTGTCATGGTTGAGTTTGCTGGTGGCGACGAGCAACTGGGTAAAGATGTTGCTATGCATATCGCTGCTAGCAAGCCTGTCTGCGTATCGAAAGACGAGGTGCCGGCCGATTTGCTAGACAAAGAGCGTACTATCTACGCCGCACAAGCTGCTGAATCTGGCAAGCCCGCTGACATCATTGCAAAAATGGTAGAAGGCCGCATCACCAAATATTTGGCAGAAGTAACTTTGCTCGGTCAGCCGTTTGTTAAGAATCCCGATCAGACTGTTGAAAAACTGCTTGCAGAAAAGAAGGCTTCCGTCAAGCGCTTCCAAATGTTTGTCGTTGGCGAAGGCATTGAGAAGAAGGTAGTTGATTTCGCTGCTGAAGTTGCAGCTGCTGCTAAGGTATAAAACATGGAAAAAACCCCTGTCTTTAAACGCATCCTGTTGAAACTGTCCGGTGAAGCCCTGATGGGTGATGACAGCTACGGCATCAATCGAGCAACGATTGAGCGCATCGTCTCGGAGGTCAAGGAAGTTGTTGATCTTGGTGTTCAGGTGGCGGTTGTGATCGGCGGGGGTAATATATTCCGTGGTGTCGCGCCTGGTGCGGCCGGAATGGATCGCGCCACGGCCGATTACATGGGTATGCTGGCCACGGTTATGAATGCCCTGGCACTACAGGATGCATTTCGACATATTAATGTCGTCAGTCGTGTTCAGTCAGCACTGAATATTGAGCAAGTGGCCGAGCCCTATATTCGCGGCAAGGCAATGCGGTATTTGGAAGAGGGCAAGGTGGTCATATTTGCTGCCGGCACCGGGAACCCCTTCTTTACGACGGATACTGCCGCTGCATTGCGTGGTATGGAAATGAATGTAGATATCGTGTTGAAAGCCACTAAGGTCGATGGTGTCTATACCGATGATCCGAAAAAGAATCCCGATGCGGTTCGTTATCAGAAGATTACTTTTGATGAAGCGATTCACAAGAATTTGAAAGTCATGGATGCAACGGCACTTACACTGTGTCGTGACCAGAAGTTGTCGATTAACGTATTTAGCATCTTCAAGACTGGCGGTTTAAAGCGTGTTGTTCTTGGGGATGACGAAGGCACGTTGGTGCATTGTTGATTCGTTTCACGGTAATTAGAACAAGGAGATAGGCATGATTGCCGATATCAAAAAAAATGCCGAACAAAAGATGCAGAAATCGATTGAGGCGCTAAAGCACGATTTGGGTAAAGTCCGTACTGGTCGTGCTCATACAGGTCTGTTGGATCACATTACCATCGACTATTATGGCGCGCCAACACCGATCAACCAGCTTGCAAACATGTCATTGCTGGATGCGCGTACCATTGGGGTCACCCCATTTGAGAAGAAATTGGTGTCACAAATTGAAAAAGCGATTCGTGACTCTGACTTGGGTCTCAATCCTTCCTCTATGGGTGACGTTGTACGTGTGCCAATGCCAGCGCTGACAGAAGAACGCCGCAAAGATCTGATCAAAGTAGTTCGTGGTGAGGCGGAAGATGCTCGTGTGGCAGTGCGTAATGTTCGTCGTGATGCGAATGATCAGCTCAAGCGAGCGTTGAAAGACAAGGCAATTTCGGAAGATGATGAACGCCGTGCACAGGATGATGTACAAAAACTGACCGACAAGTATGTCGCGGAAGTCGACAAGCTGCTGGCGGCCAAAGAAGCTGACCTGATGGCGGTGTAAGTAACGTGTCAAGTTTTATCAGCTCAACATCGACCGT
This sequence comes from Chitinivorax sp. B, assembly GCF_005503445.1. NCBI lineage: Bacteria > Pseudomonadati > Pseudomonadota > Betaproteobacteria > Chitinivorax > Chitinivorax sp. B. Next base: position 64,007 of record NZ_SCOH01000020.1, read on the forward strand.
CCCTGAGATAGCCAAGGTACCCCGACACATCGCCATGATTATGGATGGCAATGGGCGTTGGGCTAAAAAGCGTTTTTTGCCACGCGTAGCTGGGCATCGAAAAGGTCTGGAGACTGTGCGTGAAATGGTTCGGGCCTGCATCGACCTGAAGGTTGATTACCTGACCTTGTTCGCGTTTTCCAGTGAAAACTGGCGCCGCCCAGCCGATGAGGTTTCATTTCTGATGCAGTTGTTCATTCGTGCCATGCAGCGTGAAGTGGCGCGGATGTCTGATAATAATATCCGCCTCAAGATAGTTGGTCGCCTTGATCGTTTTGAGCCGCAACTGGTCGAGCTGATTGAGGCCTCACAAAAGTATACGGAAAATAATACTGGCCTGACACTGACTATCGCAGCGGATTATGGTGGTCGTTGGGATATCTTGCAGGCAACCAATGAATTGATCAAATCACGAGGTGCAGACGTCGGAGTGGTGTCAGAGGAAGCATTGGCCCCCTTTTTGGCGATGGCCTATGCACCTGAACCGGATTTGTTTATTAGAACGGGCGGCGAGCAGCGAATCAGTAATTTCCTGCTTTGGCAGCTAGCCTATGCTGAATTGTATTTCACTGATGTTTTGTGGCCGGATTTCGATACTGTGGCCTTGAAGCAAGCCATTGCCTCCTACCAGTCCCGCGAGCGGCGTTTTGGCCGCACCAGCGAACAACTTGTCAATGCTTAAAACCCGAATTCTGACCGCACTGGTGCTGTTGCCCATTGTCCTGCTTGCGGTATTCAAGCTGCAGGGCTTGGCATGGGCTATTTTCGCGTTGCTTATCTGTGCGTTAGGCAGTTGGGAGTGGGCTAGGCTGTGTGGTTGGCAAAGTGGTCGCACTACGATTTTTGTCTGCCTGACAGCAGTATTAGGTGGATTGGGCTGTGTGGCCTTGCCGCAATTAGCTGTAATACAGCTTGCCATGATGATCCCAATATTGTTTTTTTGGTGCTTGATAGCGCCTGCTTGGTTACATTTCAAGTGGCCCTTGGCCAGGTTGAAATCAGCCGGCATTGTTGGTTGGCTAGTGTTGATGGGTAGCTGGTTGGCGATGGTGCGGTGGCACGAGCAAACGAATGGACACTGGTTGCTGTTGGCAGTATTGATGATCGCGTGGGTTGCGGATACCTCGGCTTATTTTGCGGGTAAAGCATTTGGCAAGCGAAAGTTAGCGCCTTCGATCAGTCCAGGTAAGAGCTGGGAGGGTGTAATGGGCGCTTATATAGGTGTTACGCTTTACGGCGTGATATTGGCTAATACCCCGATTGGTCCACAATTTGGCGGTTATGCCATGATTCCGGCTATTTGGTTGTTGACGGCGCTTTCGGTCGTGGGGGATTTGCTGGAGTCGCTGTTCAAGCGTCAGGCCGGCTTGAAAGATAGCAGCAATTTGTTACCTGGGCACGGTGGCATATTGGATCGTATTGATAGTCAGCTTGCGGTATTGCCAGTGAGTAGTGCTTTGCTGATACTGGTATCGATGTTGCAATAGGTCGGGGTAATTCATGTCTGTTATACAACGACTCACTGTGTTGGGTTCCACTGGAACGATTGGTGTCAATACACTGGATGTTGTCGCGCGGCATCCTGATCGGTTTGAAGTGACCGCGTTGACTGCCAATTCCAATGTGGATCGTATGGTTGATCAGTGTCTGGTCTTCAGACCTCGTTATGCAGCCATGCTGGATGAGTCCGCTGCCCTAGTATTGCGTGAGCGCTTGGCAGCATTGGACAGTTCAACGGAAGTACTGGCGGGTGCTGCGGCTCAGGAAACCTTGGCCTCGCTGCCGGAGGTCGATGTTGTAATGGCTGCAATTGTCGGCGCTGCGGGGCTTGGGCCAACAATGGCGGCTGCGCGTGCTGGCAAGCGGATTCTGTTGGCGAACAAAGAAACACTGGTCATGGCCGGCCGCTTGTTCATGGATGCAGTCAATGCACATCGGGCTACTTTGTTGCCAATTGATAGTGAGCACAATGCCATTTTTCAGGCTATGCCGTCAGGTTATAATGGCAACCTTGGTACAGCTGGTGTTGATCGAATCCTTCTCACGGCCTCTGGTGGTCCATTCCGATGTACACCAGCCAGTGAATTGGTGACCGTGACGCCAGAGCAGGCCTGTGCACATCCGAATTGGGTCATGGGGCGAAAGATATCGGTCGATTCTGCCACCATGATGAATAAGGGATTGGAAGTCATCGAAGCGCACTGGTTGTTTAATGCGCCGCCAGAGCGTATTGAGGTAGTGATTCATCCGCAGAGCGTGATTCATTCGCTTGTTTCATACGTGGATGGTTCAGTGTTGGCGCAATTGGGTAACCCTGATATGCGTACACCAATTGCCTATGCCTTGGCTTACCCGGAGCGAATTGGGGCTGGGGTTGCACCGCTTGATTTGGCAGCCATTGCAACCCTGCAATTCGAGCGTCCGGATCTTACTCGTTTTCCTTGCCTCAAACTGGCTTTTGATGCATTGCATCAAGGTGGGACTGCGGCAGCGATATTGAACGCTGCCAATGAAGTGGCGGTTGCTGCTTTTCTTGATCACGCCTTGCGGTTTGATTGCATTGCGCCAGTTGTCGAGCAGGTGATGCAACGAGTGGATTGCCCAGACGTATCATCCATTGACGATTTGTTACAAATTGATACAGTTGCGCGTACTTTGGCGAAAGAAACAGTGCGCCAGTTTGCTTGAGTAGCGAACCAAACTACCGTAATCTGACCCAATCACCTTTCAGTTGTTGAACAACGGGTCTCCACATGCAATTTCTTCAAACCTTGCTGGCGTTTATCGTCGTGCTGGGTATCCTGATTACTTTTCACGAATTTGGCCATTACTGGGTTGCGCGAAAGTGCGGCATCAAGGTACTGCGTTTTTGCATTGGTTTTGGCAAACCTATTTGGTCATTCCGTCGCGGTGAAGATCAGACGGAGTGGGCGATTGCTGCCATCCCGCTGGGAGGGTACGTCAAGATGCTGGATGAGCGGGAGGGGCCCGTTGCTGCATATGAGCTCGATCGCGCCTTTAATCGTCAGCCTGTATTGAAGCGGATTCTGGTTGTCGCGGCGGGACCTGTCGCCAATTTATTGCTTGCGGTGGTGCTGTTCTGGGGCCTGTTCATGGTGGGCGTGCCTGAGTTCAAGCCGGTCTTGGGTGATGTTCCATTGAATACGCCCGCAGCCAGCGCGGGATTCAAGATGGGTGAGGAGATTGTCACCATCAACGGCGAGTCAGTCGAGACGTGGCAGGATGTCCGATTGGCGGTTATGAATAAGGCCGTGGATCGTGCAGAAGTGACATTTGAGGTACGTACCGCTCAGCATGGTCGAGTGATGCGCGTGCTGGATTTTTCCAGTTTTGGTAAGACTGATCTCGACAAGGATGTCATGCAGTTGGTCGGGTTGTCTCTGGTGCGTCATACCACGGTCTTAGGTTTGATTGACCCAAAGGGTGAGGCTGCAAAAGCAGGGCTTAAAGTGGGTGATCGTATCGTGCAGATGGGTGATCAGCAGCTTAAATCTTGGGATCAATTAGTGATACGAGTTCGCCAAAGTCCTGCGGAACCGATCTTGGTTTCATTTGTCCGAAACGGCGAGGTGCGACAGACCACATTGGTTCCTGTCGCCACGCTTGAGAAAGGTGTGGTGGTTGGCAAGATTGGTGTTGCCCCGGAGCCTGACCGTCAAGCCATGAAGACACTGTTTGTCGAAGTCAGCTATGGCCCCGTCGAAGCATTCAGTCGTGCATTAAGTAAAACTGGCAATAATGTTGTCATGAGCTTGCGGATGTTCTGGAAGATGCTGACGGGCGAGCTATCTGTCAAGAATCTCAGTGGGCCTGTCACCATAGCGGATTATGCTGGTCAGGCTGCGCGTATGGGCTTGAATACCTTCATTGAATTTTTGGCTTGGGTGAGTATCAGCCTGGGTGTCTTGAATTTGCTTCCCATTCCCTTATTGGACGGCGGGCATTTGATGTATTATACCGCCGAGCTTATCAGGGGCCGCCCGGTCTCGGACAGCGTAGTCGAAACTGGCCAGCGGGTTGGCATGGCACTATTGCTCAGTATGATGCTCCTCGCTTTTTATAACGACATCAACCGCTTGTTCGCGGGCTAAATCTAATGAGAATAAAGACCCTTGCGCTGGCTGTTGCCGCGCTTTTTGCCGGCAGTGCCCACGCTATCGAGCCTTTTGTCATCAAAGAAATCCGTGTCGAAGGGGTACAGCGTACCGAGCCTGGTACGGTATTCAATTATCTGCCGGTCAAGGTGGGTGACAAATTGGATGATGAGAAGGCCGCTGCTTCGATCAAAGCCCTGTTTGCAACAGGTTTTTTTCAAGATGTCAGATTAGAGGCTGATAACGATATATTGATCGTCGACGTCGACGAGCGACCTACCATATTCCAGATCAATATTGAGGGCTCCAAGGATTTCGACAAAGACCAGCTCAAAAAGGCATTGAAGGACAATGGCTTGGCTGAGTCTCGGATTTTCGACCGTTCCTTACTGGATCAGGCTGTTCAGGAGCTGAAGCGCCAATACTTTGGCCGAGGCAAGTATTCGGTGGAAATCAAACCTACGGTCACGCCACTGGAGCGTAATCGGGTCGCCATTAATTTTGACATCTCGGAAGGGGTGGTGGCCACCATCAGCCAAATCAACGTTGTTGGCAACCAGACCTTCAAGGAAAGTGAGCTGCTGGATTTGTTCTCGCAATCCACAGGTGGTTGGCTGTCTTGGTTTACCAAAGATAATCAGTATTCCAAACAGAAATTGTCGGGGGATTTGGAGAATCTGCGCAGCTTCTATCTGAACCGCGGGTATCTTGAATTCAATGTGGATTCTACGGTGGTGTCGATCAGCCCAGACAAGAAGAAAATCTATATTACCGTGAATATTACGGAAGGTCGCAAATATACCGTCAGTGACATACGGGTAGGAGGCGACCTACTGGTGTCGGAGGAAGAGGTTCGCAAACTGATTCGGATCAAGCCAGGTGATGTGTTCTCGCGCGAGCAGGTCAACGAGAGCACGACAGCTATTAGCGAACGGCTCGGCAACGATGGTTACGCATTTGCCAATGTCAATGCGGTGCCGGAGTTGGATCGCGAAAAACAGACCGTCGCATTTACCTTCTTTTTGGATCCAGGACGTCGGGTCTATGTGCGGAATATCAACATTACGGGTAATACCAAGACACGAGATGAAGTGGTTCGCCGCGAGATGCGCCAGATTGAAGGTGCATGGTACAACGGTGCAAAAATCCGTCGTTCGAAGGAGCGCGTTGACCTGCTTGGCTATTTCGAAGACACCAACATCGAGACCCCGCAGGTGCCAGATAGCCCAGATCAGGTTGATGTCAACGTCACCGTCAAGGAGAAACCTACCGGTAACGTCATGGCGGGTGTGGGCTATGCGCGAGGCTCTGGCGTGACCTTCCAGGCATCGATCTCACAGTCGAACATATTTGGTAGCGGTAAATACTTGGCATTGGGTTTCAATACCAGCAAAGCCAGTAAATTGTATTCGCTGTCTTATGTTGATCCCTATTACACGCCTGATGGTGTGAGTCGTGGCTTTGATCTGTATTACCGCAAAACAGATCCTAATCAGTTGTCTTTGGGGCAGTACAATACGGCAGGTGCTGGCGGTAGTATGCGTTTCGGTTTGCCGTTGACTGAATACGATACCTTGAATTTCAGTGTTGGTATTGATCGCAGCGAACTGACCCTGCTGTCAGGCGCTTCTCAGCGATATGTGGATTTCGTCAATCAGTTTGGTTCACGCTATATTACATTGCCACTGACTGCCAGCTGGGTACGAGATGGACGTGACAGTGCGCTGTACCCGACGCGTGGGGCATTGCATCGGATTGAAGCTTTGTATGCCATGCCGGGTGGCGACCTGAAGTATTACACGCTCAGTGCTCAGAATCAGTGGTTCTATCCATTGAGCAAGACCTTCACTTTCATGCTGAATACCGAAGTGGGGTACGCTGACGGTTACGCCAATAAACCGTTGCCATTCTTCAAGAATTTGTATGCCGGCGGTATCGGTTCGGTCCGGGGTTATGCCAATGGTACATTGGGCCCCAAGCTTTGCCTGACCAATGAAACGAAGGAAACCGGTTGTACCGGGGATCCAGAAGGTGGTAACCGTAAGTTCCTGACCAATGCCGAGATTTTGTTCCCGATCCCGGGGATGAAAGGTGACAAGTCGGCGCGGTTGAGCGTGTTCGCTGATGCGGGCACAGTTTGGGCGGCTGGGCAGAAGTTCTCGTTTGGCGATATGCGTTATTCCGCAGGTATTGGCTTGGCGTGGGTTTCACCGGTCGGGCCGCTCAAGTTCAGTGTGGCGAAGCCCTTCAATCCCAAGGATAATGACAAGGTCGAGCGCTTCCAATTCCAGCTTGGTACACTATTCTGATCTATTGATTTGCAGGGAGAATGAAATTGAAGAAACGTGTTGTGTTGGCCGGTGCGGTGGCCTTGTTGCTGACGGGGTGGGTTGCAGCAGAGACCAAGATCGGATTTGTGAACACCGAGCGTATTTTCCGCGAAGCAGCGCCAGCCCAGCGAGCCCAGAAACAACTTGAAAAAGAGTTTGCACCGCGCGTTCAGGAACTACAGGACATGGCCAAAAAGGTTCGGGATATGCAATCGTCACTGGACAAGGATGGCCTGACCATGAAGGAATCAGATCGACGCAACAAGGAGCGTGATCTAGAGAATCTGAATCGTGATTTTCAGCGTAAACAGCGCGAGTTCCGCGAAGATCAGAATATGCGATCCAGTCAGGAGATGGCGGCTATTCAGGAGCGTGCCAATCGAGTGATCCAGCAGATTGCAGAAAATGAAAAGTATGACCTGATCCTGCAGGAAGCGGTGTATATGAGTCCGCGTATTGATATTACCGATAAGGTATTGAAAGCATTGGGCGACAAGTAAACGTCGTTTGCGTGATCGGGATAGTCATTGGCCAGCTTCGACTTGCCCTGTGATCCCCAGTCAATTGTGTCATTCAAAACGCCGGTTAAGCCGGCGTTTGATTTCTTACAAAGTCATCACCATGCATACCTCCACGTTTCGTCTCAGCGAGCTGGTTGCCCGATTTGGCGGCGAGCTGATCGGTGACGATATTGTCATTTCATATGTTGCGCCTTTGGATGGCGCAGGCGTTGGCGCCCTGTCTTTTTTAGCTAATCCCAAGTATCGGAATCAACTTGCAGACACACAAGCTGAAGCAGTCATTGTGCCTGCAGCGGCGAAAGATGCTACTGATCGACCACGTATCGTCGCAAAGGATCCCTATTTGTACTTTGCACAGGTATCGTCCTTACTCAATCCGCCGCAACGCTTGGCTGTTGGTGTACATCCATCGGCGATGGTAGCTGCGTCTGCACAACTCGGCGTCAATGTGGCGATTGCGGCAAATGCTGTAGTAGGTGAGGGTGTGGTGCTGGGTGATAACACCGAGATTTTCGCGGGTGCAGTGATTGGCGATGGGGTGATCATTGGTGCTGGTAGCCGTGTTTACGGCAACGTGACTATCTATCATGGATGTGTGCTTGGCAAGCGTTGTACCGTGCACAGTGGCGCGGTCATTGGCGCCGATGGCTTTGGTCTGGCTTGGACAGGTCAGGATTGGTTCAAGATTCCACAAATTGGTCGGGTGGTCATCGGCGACGATGTGGAAGTCGGGGCAAACACCACTATCGACCGTGGCGCCATGGCCGATACCATCATCGAGGATGGGGCCAAACTGGACAACCAGATTCAGATTGCACACAACTGTGTCATCGGTAAGCACACAGCCATTGCCGGATGTGTGGGTATTGCCGGATCCACCCGTATCGGTGCGTATTGTACCGTGGGTGGTGCTGCCATGTTTGTTGGGCATATCGAGATCTGTGACAAGGTCCACATCGCGGGCGGTACGCTGGTTAGCAAATCGATTACCAAACCGGGCGCCTATGCCGGTAACTATCCGATGGCACCGCGTGATGAATGGCTGAAGAACGCGGCCCATATTCGCCATCTGGACGCACTGGCAACGCGTGTCAAAGCGCTGGAACGCCAGTTATCCAATAAGAACGAGGAATGACATCAATGAGCAGCATGGACATCAATGAAATCATGAAGGCTTTGCCGCACCGCTACCCGTTTTTGTTAGTGGACCGTGTGCTGGAGTGTGAAGCTGGCAAGCGTGTGGTGGCGTTGAAAAACGTAACCATCAACGAACCTTTCTTTACCGGGCATTTCCCCGAGTTGCCCGTGATGCCCGGTGTACTGATCATTGAGGCATTGGCCCAGGCGGCTGGCCTACTGGCTTATCAAACAGTTGGGCAGGAAAAGCAGCGCAACACTATCTATTATTTCGCTGGTATCGACAACGCACGTTTCAAGGTGCCTGTATCGGCGGGAGATCAACTGATTCTTGAGGTTGACCTAGTCCGTCAGGCGCGTAATGTCTGGAAGTTTTCCGCTAAAGCCAAAGTGGGTGAGCAGCTTGCAGCTGAGGCGGATATCATGGTGGCAGGTAGGGAAGTCTGTTAAATGAGCATGTTGATCCATCCAACCGCGATTATCGAGCCAGGCGCCCAATTGGGAGCCGGAGTCAAGGTCGGTGCCTATAGCGTGATTGGTGCCAATGTATCGATTGGTGATGGGACTGAGATTGGTCCGCATGTGGTTATTGAAGGCCACACCAGCATTGGTCGTGACAATCATATTTTCCAGTTTGCTTCGTTGGGTGCGGCTCCGCAGGATAAGAAATATGCAGGCGAGCCCACACGCCTGGAAATCGGTGACCGAAATACCATTCGTGAATTCTGTACTTTCAATCTGGGTACGGTGCAGGATGCCGGAGCAACCCGCATCGGTTCTGACAACTGGATCATGGCCTACGTGCACATTGCCCATGACTGTCAGATCGGCGACAAAACCATTCTTGCCAACAACACGACCTTGGCGGGGCATGTGCATGTGGGTGACTGGGTATTTCTGGGCGGGTTTACCAGTGTGCACCAGTTCTGCAAGATTGGTGTGCATGCCATGACAGCCTTTACCTCGGCTGTGACTCAGGATGTGCCACCCTATGTGACGGCTGCAGGCAACCGTGCTGCACCACATGGCATCAATTCTGAAGGATTGAAGCGCCGGGGATTTTCGTCTGATGCCATCATGGCGATCAAACGTGCGTATAAGGTGTTGTACCGTCAGGGCTTGTCGCTTGACGAGGCAAAAGTGCAGTTGGCCACCATGGCACAAGCAGAGCCTGCCGTTCAATTGTTCCTTGATTTTATTGCCGGGTCTGATCGCGGCATCATCCGCTAAATGCCTGAAATACTTTTTTCTCCTTCGGCGCGAATCAAAATTGCCTTGGTGGCTGGTGAAGCTTCGGGCGATTTACTCGGTTCGCACTTGATCCGGGCCTTGAAGGCCCGCTTTCCACAAGCAGAGTTTGTCGGTATCGGTGGGCCCAAAATGCAGGGGGTTGGGCTTAAAAGCATGTTCTCGATGGAAACACTGGCTGTGAACGGCTATGTGGAAGTCCTGAAGAACCTGCGTGCCATTCTGCGCATTCGCCGAGACCTGACTGAGATGTTGCTCGCTGATCGGCCACACGCTTTCATAGGTATTGACGCACCAGACTTCAATCTGGGCCTGGAACGTAAGCTGAAAGCGGCGGGTGTGACGACCATTCACTATGTCAGCCCTTCAATCTGGGCATGGCGGGGCGAGCGCATCAAAAAGATCAAGCACTGCGTATCCCACATGTTGGCGTTGTTTCCGATGGAGCCACAGCTATACCAGCAGGAGGGGATTCCAGTCAGTTATGTTGGCCACCCGCTGGCGGATGAAATGCCGTTGGTGCCTGATCAGGTTGCCATGCGCGAACAGTTGGATATTCCGCTGGCCAGCAAGGTGGTCGCATTGCTACCTGGCAGTCGACAAAGTGAAGTGGCTGCGCTGGCTGCAACTTTCATTGAAACAGCCAAAGTATTGGCTGGGCAATTACCAGGCGTGCTGTTTCTGGTACCACTGGTCAGTCGAGAAACCCGTGCCCAGTTTGAGATGATGCTTTATCGTCTGCAAGCTCAGGAACTCCCGTTGCGTGTGATGTTCGGTCATGCCCACGATGCATTGATTGCCGCTGATGTGGTGTTGGTGGCGTCAGGTACTGCAACGTTGGAAACTGCTTTGTTGAAGCGGCCGATGGTTATCACCTACAAAGTGTCGTCATTGACTTACAAGTTGATGTGGAACCGTAAGTACCTGCCTTACATCGGCTTGCCGAACGTGCTGGCGGGTGATTTCATCGTGCCGGAAATTCTGCAGGATGATGCAACCCCCGCCAATCTGGCACAGGCATTATTGAACATGATCGATCACCAGCGAGTGACGGATCGATTACAGCAACGCTTTACTGACATTCACCTGCAATTGCGCCAAAACACCGCAGAACGGGCTGCGGAGGCGATTGCGCATTACCTGCCGCCTGCCGGCTAAGGAACAGTCCATGTTGATTTGTGGTGTTGACGAAGCGGGACGTGGCCCCTTGGCTGGGGCTGTGTATGCGGCGGCTGTGGTCTTGGGGCCTGATCATGGCATTTCGGGCCTGGCAGACTCCAAGAAACTGACCGAAGCCAAGCGCGACACACTGGCCGTGATCATCAAAGCCCAAGCTATGGCTTGGGCCATCGCCAAAGCCGAGGTGGCTGAGATCGATCAGTTGAACATTCTGCATGCCACCATGCTAGCCATGCAGCGGGCAGTGCAGGCACTATCGCTGAAATTGACCCCGGATGAAGTGCAGATTGACGGCAATCGCGTACCTAAACTGGCACTGCCAGCACGAGCCATCGTCAAGGGGGATGCCTTGGTCGCAGAGATTTCAGCTGCTTCCATTCTGGCCAAGACCGCCCGGGATGCAGAGTGTCTGGTGTTGCATCAGGCGTATCCGGAATATGGATTTGACCGCCACAAAGGGTACCCGACCCAGGAGCACATGACAGCATTGCAGGCCCATGGGGCCAGCCCGGTACATCGGCGTAGCTTTGCGCCCGTCAAGGCGGTACTGGGGCAGTCTCAAGGTTCGCTGTTTTAAGGTGCTGGAACATTGATCGTCGCCATCTCGCAATACACGCCGTTTCCGGGGCGGTGGCGAATGGCGTTCTTGGTATCAGCTTCATTCCTGTCTGATTGACCGGGTATGTGCATTTGCGCCTGCCATTACCCGGCCATCGATACAGCCGAGTAGTTTCGAGTCCCCGTAATTTGGCTCTGGATAACGATTTCCGGCTGGACAAGCGCCCTCCAATGGTTTAATCATAAAAACTGATGCGCCACGTTTGTAGCTGGCATCATGCCAGCTCGGATTCAGAAGGAAAGCACTGACATGTTTGTGATCATTGGTTATGTGGTGGCCTGCGCCATGATTTTTGGTGGTTATGCAGCTGCCGGCGGTCACCTTGTTGCGCTGTGGCAACCGCTGGAAGTCGTCATGATTTTCGGTGGGGCCTTTGGTGCGTTTATTGTGGCGTATGGTGGCAAGCCCCTGAAATTGACCCTCAAGGCCTTACCCAAGGTTTTCAAGGGCTCTCCATATAACAAGGCGTTCTATATGGATTTGTTCGCCTTGCATTTCGAGCTGTTGTCAAAGGTACGCAAGGAAGGCCTGATGTCGATCGAAGGGGATGTCGAAAACCCTGAGAGCAGCCCGATTTTTTCCAAATATGCTTCCATCGTGCATGACCATCATGTAGTCGAGTTCATAGCGGATTACCTGCGTTTGATGGTAGGTGGCAATCTGAACGCATTCGAGATTGAAAACCTGATGGATATCGAGATTGAAGGGCATCACCATGAAGAATTGGAGCCAGCCCATGCCGTGACAACGCTGGCCGATGGTTTACCTGCATTTGGTATCGTGGCGGCAGTGATGGGGGTGGTTCACACCATGGAAAACGTCGGCTTGCCACCGGCCGAGTTGGGTATTCTGATTGCCCATGCGCTGGTCGGGACCTTCCTCGGCATCTTGTTGGCATATGGCTTTGTAGGTCCCTTGGCTAAAGTACTGGAGATCAAGGCGAACGAATCGACCCGCGTTTACCAGACCATCAAGACCGTGTTGCTGGCCAGCCTTAATGGTTACGCACCACAGGTTGCAGTGGAGTTCGGCCGGAAAGCCATGGATGGCTCAGATCGGCCCAGCTTCAAAGAGCTGGAAGACCACGTCAAGAGTACCAAGGGCAAATAAGTTGCAATGAACCAAGATAGGATTGATTGATGAGCGATGATTCCCAACGGCCGATTATCGTCAAGAAAATCAAAAAAGGTGGCGGTGGCCACCATGGCGGTGCCTGGAAGATTGCCTATGCTGATTTTGTGACCGCCATGATGGCATTCTTCTTGTTGATGTGGCTGCTGGGCTCCACATCCAAAGGGGATTTGAAAGGCATTGCTGATTACTTCAAGAATCCGCTCAAGGTTGCCATGTCGGGCGGTTCCGGCTCTGGCGATGCAACCAGTCTGGTACCTGGGGGCGGGGAAGATTTAAGCCGGTCTGCGGGTCAAGTCAAACGAGGTGATTTGCCTCGCCATCGGGCGTTGAATGTCAATATCGACCGCGCCAAGCGTGAAGCACAAATGTTGCAAGACTTGAAGCAACGTGTCGAAAAAATGGTCGAGAAGAACGATTCACTCAAGCAATTCAAGAATCAGTTGCTGATTGACATGACGGCAGAAGGCTTGCGTATCCAGATCGTGGATGAGAAGAACCGGCCGATGTTCGATTCCGGTTCTGCGGAGATGAAGCCCTACGCACGGGCTATTTTGCGCGAAATTGCAAATTTATTGAATGAGGTACCCAATCGCATCAGCTTATCCGGCCATACCGATGCAACCCCGTTTTCTGGTGGTGAACGGGGTTACAGCAACTGGGAGTTATCGGCCGATCGAAGTAACGCCTCCCGCCGGGAATTGATTGCAGGGGGCATCAAGGATGACAAGATTATCCGTGTCGTTGGATTGGCTGCTGCCACGCCATTTGATACGGAAGACCTGTTCAACCCAATTAATCGTCGTATCAGCATCACCGTGCTGAATGCCGAAACCGAACAGAATATTATCCGTGAGAGTGGCAAAGCGATTGAAGCCAAGGATTTTGTCGAAGTCAACGAGCCAGACAGAGCCGGGGAACCTCCGGCCGCCAACGATTCCAAAGCACCTGCGGCCAGTGACAAGCCCAATCCCTAAGCCAATGTTGACCAGTCTGCAGCGTTTGGCTTGGTGGGGACGATGGCCCGTCAGTGTGCAAGCCGTGATGTTGCAATTGGCCGTGGCACCGATGACGTGGCTGATCGTATGGGTAATGGGCAGTATCGGTGTTCCATTATCCTGGTGGCAGGTGACCGTGTTACAAGGGGCAGGTGCTGCCTTGTTCAGCAGGCTCGTGGGGTTGCCAGTCTGGTGGTGGTGGATTCAGGCGGGGTTCTGGCCATTGCTGTTACTGGCGTTGCAGTGGCAATTGCCAGTGTGGGTGCCAGCATTGCTGTTTGCGCTGATATTGGCGATATACGGTGGCGGTATTGGTAGTAGGGTACCTTTGTTTTTGACCAGCCGTAAAACGTGCAGCCATTTGGCGACAGTGTTGCCTGCTGACGCTGAGCTGCGTTTTCTGGATGTGGGTGCCGGTTTGGGTGGGGTGCTCGGGTATGTACAAGCCCGACGACCTGGGTGGCACTGTGAAGGTATTGAACGGGCCTGGCTGCCATGGTTGATCGGTAAGTTGCGATTGTGGGTAGGGCGGTCTGCTGCAGTATGGCAGCACGGTGATTTCAACCGGTTGGACTGGTCGAATTACGACATTGTGTATGCCTATTTATCGCCAGCGCCAATGGCACAGATATGGCGCAAAGTGGAGGCAGAAATGCGCCCTGGCAGCATCTTCATCAGTAATAGTTTCGACATACCCGGTGTTACCCCTGATCAGGTGGTCGAGACGGGTGATTGGAATCATGCTCGCCTGCTGATCTGGTATCGCTGAATCATGGCAGGGACACTCAATGTCACAGGCTGGCTGACACGCTGGCATACCGTGGCAACTCCGGTGATGGCGGGGTCGATTGTTGCGATCGCAAAACTGCGTGAATCCCTGGATAGTGTCTCCCCCAATCAGCTGGCCAGGATTGCCGTACGTGATCCCCTGTTGGCTGCACATTTGCTGCGTGCGGTGAACAATCGGCGGCGCAATGGTGTGGCATCGGATGTGATCAGCCTTGAAGCTGCCGTGACTTTATTGGGTAGCCGTCGTTTTGTCGAACAAATGGGGCAACTACCCACGATTGAGCAACGGTATGGCCAACAACCTGCCGCGTTGGCCTTGGTCGTGCAGCAAATATTGCGTTGCAGGTTGGCAGCTGGCTTTGCGTTTGACTGGTCGGTAGCACGGCTGGATGTAAAGCCGGAAGAGGTTGAAGTGGCCGCGTTGTTGCACAACCTGTCTGGTTGCCTGATGCTGCATCATGAGATGGCCATCCATAAGGGTTGGGTTCCCTGGTTTGATTCCCCCTTGGATCAACCGCAGTTACAACAAGAGAAGCTGGGTTGTACGATGGAAGCGCTGAACCAGGCCTTGTTGGCGCGGTGGTCGATGCCTGCCTTGTTGATGGAGTTGAATGATACCTCTCATAGTGGCAACCCACGGGCCAGTCTGGTCAGATTGGCCGGCCAGCTGGCCCGTCGTATCGAATCTGGTTGGCATCACCCGCAATTACTCGATGATGTGGCAACAGTGGCGGGCATGTTGCGTATTGAGCCAGATCAAGCCTTACAACGAATCGAGCGTGTCGTCCTGACAATGGCGCGCGAATGGCCTTACGCAATGTGCCCGACACCAGCGGCCTGGTTACCCATGTTGCCCGGCGCGTGGCCTTCTGCTGTGAAGGTGGCTGCGCCACGTTCGGATGTATCACCAGCCTCATTGGCAGCGTCATCATTGAAACCATCCAAGGTCGTGTACGACGAAGTGGTCAGGCAGATCCGATCACATCTGGATTGTACCTTGACCTTTAATGAAATGATGGGGTTGGTGATTCGTGGCATGCATGATGGCATCGGTCTGACCCGCATCGTTTTTGCCTTGATGGTAGGAGGGCAGCAGCGCATCAAAGCCCGCTATGTCATTGGTGCCACCAACAGCGAGCCATTGGCTCGGTTTGCATTTGAGTTGGATCAACCACACTTGCTGACCAAGTTGATGCAAAAAACAGCCGGTGTCTGGATTTCGTCTGCCAATCAAGCACAGCTGGAATCAATGCTGCCATCCACCATGCGTGAATGTATTGGCATGGGGGACTTTTTTGCCATGTCCATCTTCGTGCACGATAAGCCTGTCGGATTGCTGTACGCGGATCGTCGTTCCACGACCAATACCCTTGATGAAGCCAGCTATCAGGCTTTCAAACAACTGGCCATGCTGGCTGGTGAAGGTTTGGGGCATCTCGCGGCCAAATCTGGCTGATCTTCCTGAAGACCGTTCTTGTTTTTGCTGGTCGCACCTGATCAGGCTACAGGCGCTGTCCGCTGTCCTCGCTTGCACAACGTCAATTCTTGTTTTTACACGATACACAATGCGGCTGAGTGCCATTCATCAAGCTCGGTGAAGCGGTTCTGGTTAGGCATGCCAATGAAGACCGTACTAAGGAGTGGCAGGTTTGGTTGTCGGCACTAAGCCCCTCTTCACAGAGATTATGAGCAGTTAGTTTGGTGATCTGCTTGATTCGCGTAAATTATTTGTCATGCAATTTTTGATGCGTGGCACGTATCAGCTGGTGATATTTCATGCAACATGCATCATCCATTTGACAGTGTTACCCAACCGCATTAAGGTGTAGTGTAATAACTCTATTTCTGTCAGTGCGGGCGTCAGACCTGCCGGCAGACTCAATGCTGTGTTTGTGCATTGATCTTTGGCACCGTGCCCCAATCAAAAACAGGAGGAGACATCATGCAATGGCGCACCGCCGTGGCGGGGCTTGGCCTCGCCTTATTTTTTGGTCAAGTTCAGGCTATGGTCAGCTGTCAGCCGGTCAAACCCGGCGAAGTCTTTGTCAGTCCGATCACCAACCCACGCAAAATTTCACCTGTTGATGGCACCTGCTGGGTGAATCAACTGTCATTGACCACTTATGATGGTGCAAAGCTCACGGCCAACGTGTTTCTGCCGCGTATCACGCATGCAGCCCAACGCTTTCCGGCGGTGGTCATGATCAACAGCTGGGCACTGGCTGATTTTGAGTACCTGGGTCAGGCTGCTCGTCTGGCGCGTGATGGCTATGTGGTGTATAGCTATTCCACGAGGGGTTTCTGGCAGTCGGAGGGCCAGGTGGAAGTGGCAGGCCCGCAGGATATCCGTGATGTATCGACCGCGCTGGATTGGCTGCAATCCAATGTACCGGTGGATATGAATAATGTTGGCATCAGTGGTATTTCGTACGGTTCCGGCATTTCATTGATTGCGTTGGCACAGGAGCCACGCCTGAAAACGGCTGCGGCCTTGTCTACTTGGGGGAATCTGGAAGACGAGTTGTATCCGGCTGAAACACCCAATCAGACCTGGGCCGATATTCTGGTGCATTCCGGCAAGCTGACTGGGCGTCTGAATCCCATTGTCCCGCAATATGCTGCAGCATTGCGTGACCCGGCTACTACCAAGTCAAAAATAGATGAAATCCGTATCTGGGCGCGTATCCGTTCACCTTTGCAATATGTGCCGATGCTGAACTCGCGCCAGGCGCCCGTATTCATCAGCAAGAATTTTCAAGACGACATGTTCACGCCCAACTCGTCACTGGAGATGTTTCGGCGGCTGACTGGGCCGAAGAAGTTACTGGTGAATCAGGGTGTTCACGCCATTCCGGAGGTACCAGGGGCGCTACTGGGTGTCGACAATTATATTTATAATCAAGCTCACCGCTGGTTCAACTATTGGCTGAAAGGCGAGCAGAATGGCGTTGTGGACGAACCCAAGGTGACGATGGAGGTCAAGTTCAGTCGGGTTCGCGAATCACTTGATACCTATCCCGCCAGCAATATGATTGATCGTAACTATTACCTGGCCCCTCGGGCTGGCGTACGTTGGGACTGGGGGTGCTGGTGCATGAAAGGGGGGGCTGGCGAATTGAATGATCAGCCCAATCAGGTGGTGGCAGATGACTGGATCGACAATAAATTTGACACCACCGCCACCAGTGGGCTGATTCCCGTGTTTTCCACCCTGGCCGAGTCAATCAATATTCCGGTCGTGACCTGGTTACCTTCAGTATTGCGAGGACAAGGCGTTCGATACGAAGGCCCGTGGCTGAATGAGGCATTGAAGTTGCGAGGCATCCCCAAACTCCATGTAAAGCTCAAACCATCTCAGCCACAAGCCCAGTTGGTGGCCTATTTGTATGATCTTGATGCACTGGGGTGGGGGACGTTGATCACTCACGGTGTCCGCACCATGCGGGATGCAGTGCCCGGGCAGGTCATGGATTTTCCGATTGAGTTCTCTGCTACTGCCTATGATGTACCGGCGGGTCACCGAGTCGCAGTGGTGGTGGATACGCGCGACAGTCTCTACACCCACCCTTCAAACGGCTACCTGGATATGCGGCTGATGTTTGGTGGCGGTGATCAATCCGTCCTGACGTTACCCAGCTTACGTTAGGTGTGGGCTTGCTTGCTGATTGACTGGGTAGGTCGGATGGGCCGGATGGTTGCCGGCCCATTTCTTTGATGCGGTTGATGCAATTGACCGGGCAGGGGACAATACGTACCCGCAAGTCTCTGCCGCCATCATGGAACTCATTTCTTCCCGCCAGAACAATCACGTCAAACATCTCGTCAAGCTACATGAATCCACCCGTGAACGGCGCAAAGCCAGGCAGACCTTGCTGGAAGGGATTCATCTGGTACAAAGCTGGTGTCAGGCAGGGGCAGCACTGCAGTGGCTGATCGCTGCTGAATCAGCGTTAAGCCATCCCGAAATTGCACCGTTGTGGCAGCAACGGGTCGACAGGCATCTGTTGCTGGCTGATGGATTGTTTGGACAGCTGTTCGATATACAGCCTGCTGTGGGGATTGTGGCGGTGATCGCTATCCCGCTACCTGCAATTCAACCTGCCCGCACGGTGTTGTTGCTGGATGATGTACAAGACCCGCTCAATGTGGGGGGTATTTTGCGCACCGCTGCGGCTGCAGGTGTTGAGCAGGTGTACTTGTCTAAGCATTGTGCAGATGCCTGGTCACCGCGTGTCCTGCGCGGTGCAATGGGAGGGCATCTGGTACTCACCATTCATGAGCAGGCTGACTTGATGCAGACGGCACGTCAATTCGATGGCCAGGTCGTGGCGACGTCATTGGAAGACAGTCAATCCCTTTATGAGACAGACCTGACTGGTTCGGTAGCGTGGATTCTGGGTAATGAAGGTGCCGGTATATCTGCGGATTTGCAAGCTACAGCAACCACCCGGATCCGGATTCCGATGCCCGGTGCAGTCGAGTCATTGAATGTTGCTGCTGCAGCGGCTGTGTGTCTGTTTGAGCAAGCACGTCAGCGATCTCTGGCGTAGTCTGTAAACACAAAGGTTGATACACCTTGTACCCTGCTTTACAAACGGATTGATTTAATTGTGATGTACTGCCAAGGACGCGGTTGAATGCGCCTTAGGTGTGAGATCAAGTGCTATAAACAGTACATATCAACCTAATTGATCTGCATGGATGAGTGACGCTCAAATCCAATTGATTGAGGTGTCGCGCTTGCGCGTTGGCCTGTATATCCATCTTGATCTGGGATGGATGGAGCACCCTTTTTCTTTGAATAGTTTCAAGATCCGCAATCAGGAACAGATCGATATTCTGCGTTCGCTTGGTGTGGCACGAGTCCGGTATTCGCCGGACAAGAGTGATTGCTTGCCAGCACCGGATGAGCTGGATATTGATGTGACCACGAAAGCGCCATCGTGGGAGGCGATTTCACCTGCCATGCAGGCCAAGCAGCGGCGGCGTGAATTACTTGCCAATCAGCGTGCAAGTCTGCAGCAATGTGAGCGACAGTTTGGAGAGGCCACCAAGGTCTTCAAACAGGTGCTGAAAACAGTACATGCTCAGCCCGCCAATGCAGCCAAACTGGCTGATGCCATGATGGATGGCTTCATTGGGGACATGCTGGGGGATCGTGAGGCCGCCATTCGGCTGCTATCGGAAAAGTCTGGGGAGGAAAGTTCCTTACACGCCATCAATGTGGTGGTCATTTCGTTATTGCTTGCCAAGGTAGTGGGCATGGTTGGTAATGAGCTGCGTGACCTCGGGTTGGGGGCCATGCTGCATGATGTCGGCAAGATCGAATTGCCCGACCGCTTGCGCTGGAAGGATGATCACTTCACCCCAGCCGAACGTCAGCTGTACCAGGCCCATGTCAATCACGGGGTGGAGCTGGCCCGCAAGATGGGATTATCAACGGGTGCGGTGTTGGTCATCGGCCAACATCATGAATGTGTGGATGGCAGTGGCTATCCACTGCATTTGCCGGGTACCAAACAGACGATGGCGTCACGTATTGTGGCGTTGGTCAATCAATATGACAATTTGTGCAACCCAGCCAATCCGGCCATGTCAATGACCCCGCATGAAGCGTTGTCTGTCATGTTTGCCCAGATGAAAGCACATTTCGATGTGACGTTGATGGCTGCCTTCATTCGCATGATGGGTGTCTATCCACCTGGGTCCGTCGTGCAGCTCAATGACGAACGTTTTGCTTTGGTGGTTTCCGTGAACTCTGCCCGACCATTGAAGCCACGTGTGATTATCCATGATAGTGAGGTACCGAAGGATGAAGCCATTGTCGTGGATTTGGAGCAGGAGCCCGATTTGGGCATTCAGCGCAGCCTGAAGCCGATGCAATTGCCGAAAGCGACTTACGATTACCTGTCACCACGTAAACGGATGTGCTACTTCTTCGAGCGGGCTCGCGAGGCCACGGGTGAGGGTGGGGAATGAGTCAAGCCAACTGGCAACCTTTGATTGAAGGCATGCTGGAGGCAGTCTGGTTGGTTGATCCGTTGGATTTCCGGATTGTGTGTGCCAATCGTGCTGCCGAGCGTTTGTTGGGGGCTCATGCCGGCGGCTTGCAAGGGCGACCGGTGGTGGAGTTGGCTTCTACCCCCGAGGATTTGTTTTTTTGGGAGGATGTGGCGGCAGGATTATCTGACCATATTTGCTCAGAAACATTGCTGAAACGTACCGATGGCTCAACCATTCAGGTCGAGCGGCGGGTAACACGCGTCAAATTGGGTGCAGAAGGGCCACTTTATGTGGTGTCGATCCGGGATTTTTCGGACCAGCGACGGGTGGAAAGTGAGCTGGAAAAGCTGCTGGCAGAACTGCGTGCCACACTTGAATCAACAGCTGATGGCATTTTGGTGGCGGACCTTGACGGAGCCATTCGTGGTTATAACCAGCGCTTTGCCGAACTGTGGACCTTGCCCGACGAATTGCTGACCAAGCGAGATGACGCATCTGTGTATGCTTGGATGGATCAGCTGGTCATGGATGATGAAGGTTATGCAGCACGATTGCGAGCCATTTCCAATTCGCCATTGCTGGAGGCCACCGATATGGTGGTGCTGCGCACCGGACGTGTACTGGAACGCGTGACCTTGCCTCAGTATGCACGTGGTCGGCCGATTGGCCGTGTGTATTCCTTTCGCGATATCTCAAAACGGTTGGCTGATCAGATGCGGCTGCAATTGGCTGCCAAGGTATTCGAGGCCAGCCTGGATGCCATTTTTGTCACCGATGCCAATTTCATGATCGTGGCAGCCAACCCAAGCTGTGAGCGTCTGACGGGATATACCCATGACGAGCTGATGGGGATGGTGCCATGTGCCATTGTGGCAGAGCAGGGTGACGTGATTCTACAGGCACAAAAGACGCACCTGGAGCGTGAAGGTTATTGGGAAGGGGAGGTCTGGAATCGCCGCAAGAGCGGTAGTTCCTATCCATGTCTGGTGTCGATGGTTCGGGTACTGGATGATCAGGATCAACCCATCAACTATGTTGGTTTCTTCAAGGATCTGACCGAATCGCTGGCTGCCAAGCGCAAGATTGAGGAGCTGGCATATACCGATGCACTGACTGGCTTACCTAACCGGTTGATGATGACTGAACGGGCTGAATATTCGATCAATCTGGCGCGACGGAACGGGAGTCAGCTGGCGGTGCTGTTCTTGGATCTCGATCGATTCAAGCACATCAACGATTCGCTCGGACACTTGTTTGGCGATCGGGTGTTGGTGGAAGTCGCCGAGCGCCTGAAGGCTTGTATCCGGCAGATTGATACGGCTGCCCGATTGGGCGGGGATGAGTTTGTCCTGTTGTTGAATCAGGTCGATGGCCGAACTGCAGAAATCACTGCCCGGCGGGTGCTGGAATCGCTGAATCGACCGATCACGCTGGATAGCATGAATTTTACCGTGACTTGCAGTATTGGTATTGCCATCTTTCCGGATGATGGCGATTCGCTCGACGATTTGATCAAAAACGCGGACAGTGCAATGTATCACGTCAAGGAGCGTGGCCGTGCTGATTTCCGTTTCTACCAGCGGCAAATGAATATTGGGCTGCTATCGCGCATGAAGCTGGATCACGCAATGCGGGTCGCCCTGGATGCCAATGCTTTCCATTTGTATTTTCAGCCCCAGCTTGATCTGGCCACCAATCAACTGATCGGTACGGAAGCGTTGATCCGCTGGACTGACGAGGAGCTCGGGGAGGTCGCACCGAGTCGTTTCATCCCCGTGGCGGAGGAAAGTGGACTGATCGTACAAATCGGTCACTGGGTCATGACACAGGCTGTAGAACAAGCAGCCCGCTGGTGGCGTAAGGGACTGAAGCTTCCGGTATCGGTCAATGTTTCGGCATTGCAGTTCCAGCAGTCGGATTTTGTGGATGATCTGGCGCGTGCCCTGGGTACGGCAGGTTTACCACCGGAATGGCTGGAGCTGGAGTTGACTGAATCCATCCTGATCCTGGATGTAGAGGATGCCATGCGTCGTTTGCAATGCCTGCACGAGCTTGGGGTTCGCCTGGCCATTGATGACTTTGGTACGGGGTACTCCAGCTTAGCTTATCTGAAAAGATTTCCCATCCATAAACTGAAAATCGATCGGTCTTTCATCAATGGTCTGCCAGAAGATGAAAGCGATGTGGCCATTGTGCGCGCTATCATCAATCTTTCCAAGGCGCTCAAGCTGAAAGTGATTGCTGAAGGGGTGGAAACTACAGTCCAACGTGATTTTCTGGCAAGAGAGGGGTGTGGGGAGTTCCAGGGTTTTCTTTGCTCGCCAGCCTTGCCTGCAGCCGATTTCGAACAGTTTCTATATCAAAGGCTGGCGTTGACCGTGGCAACTACATAGCTAGGGCCGGGTGGCTTCTACTGCCAAGGTATTGCGGGCAAGCATCGAGATATTCGGTTGTAGCACCCCAGCATCAACCAGAAAGTGTTCGACCTGTGGTAACCAAAGTGGAACATTGTGATCATGCACAAAAAATTGGTGTCCATCGGATGAACTGGGGGGCAGGGCCACAAATTGAGCGTTGCCACCTGCACGACGATATTGTTGGTACATGGATTGTGCAACATCAGGCGGGAAGAGTCGGTCGTTTTCCGAATAGAACCAAAGTGACGGCGTATGGGCCTCGTGACCAAACCGTGATATCGCGCTATACAGTGATTGGGGCCAGCAGGGCGCCAAGCCGCCATGCAGACGCAATCCGCCTGAAAAATTGATGACAGCCCGCACACCCGTGTATGCCTGCGAAGCATAGGCCAAAGAGGCCAAGCCACCGGCAGACTGCCCCATCAGCACCACCCGCTGGCGATCTACATAAGATTGTGACTGGAAATAGCTGACCACCTGATGGATATCACGGGCATCGATCAGGCTTGCTGTGTCAATATCGCAACTTGCCGGCGGTACCTTACCCCCGGATCTGCCAAAACCACGTCGCATGGGGACGGCCACAGCAAAACCACGTTCCACCAATGCCGTGATTTGTGCCATTGGGCGCCAACGCTTCTGTTCCCGCATCATGGTCTCGATATCAGCGGGTTTGCCATGGTTGAGGACGATCAGCGGGAAAGGGCCCAGCCCATCGGGACGGAAAACCGTTGTCTCAATGCTGGCGTGGTCTGGCCTGTGCTCTGCGGGGACCTGGACAACATGCTCGTTCATAACGCCGAATAGTGCTGGATCAGTACTGGTATCGTCGGTAGGCTTTCTGCCTTCCAGCCAGTTGACAATGGTCTCGGCAACATTGCGCTGTCGACCATTGAAAGCATGGAGCCCGTCATTTGCACACGCTTGATGACGGGAGGCCGGTTGACCGCCATTGATACGAGCCATGTCAAAGCGATAGGTGTTGGCTATCTGTACCGCCTCATAAAACGAGGCATAGTTGCAGGTATCGTCTTGATGATGGACCAGTAGAACGGGTGACGTGACATGCGAAAAATCAAAACTACGCAGATTGTCGAAATCACCACCCAAGAGCATGGCGCCATTGATCTCTTGCCTAAGATCGCGAGCAGCATGCATGACTGATACCGCCGCACTATCTGATCCTGCCAGCCAGATGGGGGTTGTTGCAAAGCGCCGGTGAAGATCTGCCAGCATGGCAGCCATATCCTGCCGATGTTCGAGGGATCGGCGGAAATCCACTGAGAGCGATGGTTGGTCGGCCGGCTTGTCGAGGACTGCAATCGCATAGCCATGACGCTTGAAGTAGTCGGCCTGGGTAACAAACAAAATGGCATTGGCCTCATGCACTACCTTGCCATTGACTCGCTGCAGGTTAATCGCGCCAGCGCCGCGCGGTATCACAGCGATCACACCTTTGATGGGTTGCCGTAATGGCCTATCCAGCAGATAGGCCAGTTCAATCGGTTGTTCTTGGAATAAGGAACGTGAGGTGACGTATTCAATCGACTGCATGGCTGCCGCCGGCGAAAGCATAAGGTGGAGACATATTGCCAGTATGGCCAGGAAGCGGGTGCGAAGGCGCCCCATACAACGTATCTCCTTTTTACACATCCTGCAGCTTGACCGTGGCATAAAAAATCACGTCATTTGCATGGCGTGACGGATAGGTACTTGTAGGGTGGGCTGCAACGCGTTAACAGACCGGCCCAATAACAAGATACAAGCGAATGCAAAATCAATTGTTTATCAATTTTTCAATATTAGCAATAACTAATTTATATGAAGTCAGTTTTGCTTATTGATGTCGGAGACGACAGCGTCCATTACAGCTGGAGTCAATGTAAAAATTGCAACCTGCTTGTAATTCTTACCATCGTTTGGTCAGTAGGTTCTTGTATAACTGTCTGATATTGCTTTGCTTGTTTGTCGGCATGGTTTCTGCTCGGTTTTTATCATGCAGCGGCTGCTGTTTGGCATGATCAGCGGTCGGCTATCCACTCATTGCTGTTTTACGAATGAAGGAGCAACCATGAAACTGAACCGCACCCGAATCGCAGCGGCCTTGGCTGCAACCCTCGGCTTTGTGATGAGCACACCGGCCATCTCGGAAGAAACCAATCGCTTGATGTTGAGTGACAGTACCTACAGTCAGGGAAACACCGCCACCATGTCGACTGATAATGCCGCAGCAAAGGCCAGGTGCGATGCCATGGAGGGCGCGAAACGCACCTCTTGTCTACGGCACTGGGAACGAGGCTGGAAACATCTGTCCGGCAATGTTGATCGGTATGCACAATCACCTGGTGAATACCATCCCAATGCTTCGTCTGGCTCTTCCGAAGAGATGTCAGATACCGATTCAAATACCAACCAAGCAAATCGCAGTTGGGACCCGCGAACAGGTCAATGGATTACACCGGATAACCAGGGTAACGTAAATCAGCCCAATGTACCTGCCGACATCAACCCAGGCAGCACATCCGGTAGCAGCGATCAAAATCGTCCGGAAGATAGCTTTGGTAACAGCGCATTACCTGGGCAGGATCAACCTGCCAATAACATCAATCAGCCTCCCTTGCCAGATCCGCATATGCAAAATCGACCGCCACAGTAATGGAGAAGGAAGTCGAACCAAAGGAACTTGATGCAAAGCGCTGAATGGATTGTCCCGCCATGGGAGTGTAACCGGTCATTAGGCGGTAAACCGCCAAATGACCGGTTTTTTGTGTGCTTGAATTCAAACGCAATGGCGGTAAAACGCTTGCTGAACCCAGTGAGAAATGATCACTTCAATATAGCAAGGTGGGGGCTTTACCAGGGTTTCCGTATTCTTTGCCAAGTAGATCGGCAATGATGGTCGATCCTGATGATGTCGTTTGCCAGATGCTCAAGGTCGGGAAGTGAGCTGATGATTTCTGAGTGCGTTGGATGATCTAGCTACCTTGTCATTCGCCGAACGAGTGGCCGTGACAGGTGCTTTGGGCGTATGCATTGCAATCAGGGACTGGATGATCACTTTGTCCGTCGTGATAACGCGATTTGCTTGAATTTCAAGTTCTCTGACGGCCAGCATCAGCTCGACGCGACTTTGTAACACATCGCCCGTTTCTCGCTGTTTCAGTGCTTGGACAACCAACATGCATTCATAAGGCGACCCGAAATTGACCTTGCGCAGGAGCGCAATGGCTTCGATTTCCGGTAAGTGGCTAACATCATGTATCTGCTTGCGATTCATGCCGTTCCTCACTTGTCTGTATAGAAATGCTGTTTCTGGGCATGCCAATTAAACGGGGTGGCAACGCAGGTGTTTCCTGGTCACACAGTCCATATCCCTGTTTGATCGAGCAGCTTGCCTTCTCTCCTCACACATTTCGGATCAACGAAACAGAGGGTACAGCTTTGTTGGGCCAGGATTTTCTCAAGAAATTCCATAAAAAATGACTAATGTTGGCGTAACACAGTGCAACAAAAGTCAGTGCGATGCATGGAACATCGCATTGGCACGCCATATGTAAATCCTGAAAACTGGTTTGATATCTTCGCGACCGTGATCGGGACGCAGGTGCTGTGCTTCACGCCGCTGGCGGTCGTTCATAACGGATCGTGATGTTGCGGCGTGCTTGGCAAGCATGGTGGCGTTGTTGCAGGTCTGGATAGCCTGCAGCATTTGCTGCCAATCTCCAGTATGGATTGTGAGTGAACGCACGCCAAGACAAACTTTGCCAGTGGTTTCCTACATGTCAGGTAAGCATATCCCACAGCAAAATAGGTCTTTGCTTGATTGCCGGCAAACGTGCTGAGACTAAGATATGCCACAGGGCTGGTATGGATCCGATCCTGTTTGAAAAAGCGACTGCTTCCCAGTCTCTGTTATTGAGAAGCAATGTATTTAAGGGGACTGCCGTGTTTGAATCAACCATGCATCAATCCGCTGATCCGGGGATGTCAATCTTTTTCACTTATACAAGAAGCCGCCCCGCGTCCCGTATTGCCAAACGTGCTCGTGCAACACAAGGTGATGTCAACCGGGAAGGCCGGTTTGGTTGTGTGTATGGCGACTCGCCTGCCATGGTGAAAGTATTCAGCATGATCGAGCGTGTCGCACCGAGCGACGCAACCGTCTTGATCGTGGGTGAAAGCGGCAGTGGCAAGGAGCTGGTTGCACAGACCATTCACGAACGAAGTAGCCGTTGTAATGGTCCTTACGTGGCTATCAACTGTGGCGCCTTGCCCGCTTCCTTGATCGAGGCTGAATTGTTTGGTTATGAGAAAGGGGCGTTTACCGGTGCAGTCAGTAGCCATCAGGGCTATTTTGAACGGGCGAGTGGCGGCACCCTGTTTCTGGACGAAATCACGGAAATGCCGATCGAAATGCAGGTACGCCTGCTTCGTGTGCTGGAAACCAACCGTTTCACTCGCGTAGGGGGCAGCCGGGAACAGGTATGCGATATTCGGGTGATTGCCGCGACCAATCGCGATCCGCAGCAAGCCGTGCAGAATGGTTTGTTACGGGAAGACATACTGTATCGCCTGGCGGTCTTCCCATTGGTGTTACCGCCACTTCGAGCGCGTGGTGAGGACATCATGCTGCTGGCAGCGCATTTTCTTGAAGAGCTGAATATCGCTCATGGCACCAACAAACACCTAGCAAGTGGCGTGGCGAAGAAACTGAATGGCTATCACTGGCCGGGAAATGTGCGCGAGCTGAAGAACTGTGTGCAACGCGCCTATATTCTGGCGGATACCGATGTGGATATCGATACCAAGATGCCATTTTGTATCGAACCGCGCATCAAGGAAAACGAAGTGCTGGAATTCAAAGTCGGCACCCCACTTACCGAGATTGAGCGGGCAACCATCTTTGCTACATTGGCGTGTTATCAAGGTAACAAGCGTCACGCCGCCAAGGCGCTCGGTGTGAGTCTTAAAACCTTGTATAACAAGCTCAATGAATATGCAGTGCTAAAGGCAATCGTAGCGAACTAATCCGTAATGAACGAATGCCGCAATCTGGATTTTCACCCGATCACCGATTCGCTTCCCCAGTCTTGAGTTAAGAGCCGCTAACAAAACCCTTCTGGTGTTGTTGTGCAAACTCGTCGTACGCTCGTACTGCCTTTGTTTGCACGCCTAACCAGAACCACTTCGCTGGGCTTTGTTGGCGGTTCTAAGCCACGGCCCGTTTCGTCGTCGCAAGCGCTGCGCCAAAGGCGACAAAGGTGGCGCCGGCTGCCTTGTTGACGATTCGACCACCTCGTTCGGATACCAGCCAGTTCTTTGCCCGCCTGGCGCAGGTGGCATAGGTGCAGTGAATGATGATGACCAAAGTGCTGTAGGTCAGAACCAGTGTGGCAAACTGGATCGGGTAGCTCCGGTTGTGATCAATGAACTGCGGGAAGACCGAAAGAAAGAAGAAGATCGCCTTGGGATTGGTGAGCTGCAGCGACAGCCCTTCAATGAAGCGGCGACCAAAGCTGGCGTGGTGGGCGGATTGTTCCGTAAACTGAAATGCCGGGGCTCGCCATAACCGAATGCCAAGGTAAATCAGATAGGCGGCACCGACGAATTTGAGCACGGTAAAGGCCAGTGCCGACGCAGCCAGCAGCACGCCGACACTGGTTGCGGAAATCGCGGCTACCACCAATGCCCCGCATGCAATACCGAGAATTCCACCCAATGTGCCTCGCATGCCATAACGCAATGCATTGGTCAGCGTCATCACCACGCCTGGGCCAGGGCTGAAGACCGTGGCCGTAGCCATGAGCAGGAAGAGACTGTAAAGCTTCATTGATGACTCCTTGGTATCGGGAAGGTATATCTTATCTGAACGCCTTGGGCTACACGTGATGTGGCAGGCCATGCTGATGGCGGCGTTGATTTTACATGACTGGGCTGCATGAATCTCGGGATGGGCGCGAAGCAAGGTCGGGGCGGCTGCGTTGGAGTGATCGTCACCTCAGTCAAGACTCGCTACGGCCTGCTGATGTCGTCGTGATGCCATGGGTTGGCGATACCATACCCACCCTGCCCACACGATCACTACGATTTCCAACGCAAAACTCCAATGCAGCACAAAACTCCAGATCCAGTTGGCGTGGGTGGCGGGTACGGTGAACAGCGCAAAAGGTTGATTGATCAACGGGTACAGCCACCAGATATCGCCAACGATGCTGTCCAGTAGCAGATGTAGCCAGATGTTGGCCAGTCCCAATACCAGCCAGTGGCGATAGGCACGCAGCGCAGCGTGACGGCCGATCAGCCAGGCGATGGCTGTGACCGCCAGCCAGAACACCGGGAGATGGGTCCAGTAAGTGTGATGATGGTGTTGGCGATGATCGATCAGGTGAAAATACAGCATGTCCAAATCCGGCAGGTTGGCGGTGAACAGGCCAAAGAAAATGGCAATATTGCGTGGAAGCTGGGCGCGCTGTTGTACCAGGTGGCCCAACAGGTAGCCGGCAGGGGTGTGTCCGATCAGCATGGTTGGCACCGTTAAAAAAGCCGCCTATATCAGGCGGCGGTTAAGGAGGCAAGACAAGGCTTGGATTGAGGTTGCTGCGGGGTGTTGGATCAGTTTTCGTTTGCCTGGCCCAATTGGTACCAGTCAACCTTGCGGGTCAGCACCATGGCGACAGCCAGCAACAGGAACAGCAGCAGGCTGCCCAGCAGCAAGGCGTAATCTTCCGATTGCAGCAACAGGTAAAGCAAACCGTACAGGGCGCCAAGCAAGCCCGCGAATCCCAGGCCACGCAAGCGGTGTTTCAGTGCATGGGCAACATAGAACCCGTTGAGGGTGACGCAGGCGATCGCGGCAGTGGCATAGGCCGCTGCGAACGGGATGTGTTCGGACAACGACACAACCAGCAGGAAGAACAGCGCCAGGGCGAGGCCAACCATGCCATATTGCACTGGGTGCACTGCCATCCGCTTCAGCGCTTCAAACAGGAAGAACGCGCCAAAGGTGAGGAAGACGAACAGGAAGCCGTATTTGACCGAGCGTCCGCTCATGACATAGCTATCGACTGGATCCATCAGCTTGACGCCCAGTTGCATGGTATTGAAGTTTTCGCAGTTGCCCCCCAGGCATTGCTGAAAGCGTTCATTGGCATTGGTGGCAAACCAGGAGGTCTTCCAGCTGGCCTGAAAGCCATTTTTGTCGATGGTACGGCTTTCCGGCAGGTACTGACCGAAAAAACTTGGATGACGCCAGCTGGAAGTCAGTGATACGTCGGTATCGCGCCCCAACGGCATGAAATTGAGGTTATCCATGCCCGACAATTTGAGCGACAACTGGAAGGGGACCGTGCCACCTGCTTCGGTCACGTCGGGTACACGTGCATGAATACCACTGCCGAGCTGCGGTAGTTGGGTACCGGGTTCAAAGGTGATGGCCTGGCTGTTCCAACGTGATTTGGGGCTTTGTTTGATGCCACGGATATCGGCAATACCGACTGCCAAGACCGGTTGCCCCATTTCAAAGCCTTCCACCTCTTTGGTATTGACGCCCAGCAGTGGTGGAATCTGGAAAGTCCCATCCAGTTGCAGATCGGTGCCATATACCGTGGCACGATAAATACCACGTTGACGCTGGTCGGTTTTAAGTTGGCCATTGATGCTGAGCTTCTGCGGCAGGATTTTCACGCTGTGCTCGGTCCAGACCAGTTCACGGGGGCGATTCGGTGTGTTGTCAATGCTCCAGCGGGCGGTACGGTACGGCACGATCAGCACCGGGCCGTTGATGGTCTGTGGGCCGCTATCGCTACGGGCAATTTCATCAATGACGGTTTGACGGTAATAGCTGCGCTCGGAAATGGTGCCGCTGATCATCATCAACGGTATGCAGAGCAACAGCCCAAGAAAGCCAATGGCAAACAGTTTAAGCAGGATTCGATTCTTCATGACAAGGCACCCGGTTGGTATGTGTTGCCATGATGCAAGTGCTGCGCGAAGACATGATGCGTCGAATGTGAAGCGAATGTGAAGTGATCATCGTGAACACTTTTACCGCAGCGATTTTTCATTTCAGCAATGGAACCGCGCCAGGATTGTTGTCACTCAACGACAGAGGGAACAGAAGGCAATTTAAGGGGCAACCATGAATTCAATGATGATGGTGATGAGGGATCTGGGGCATCGACTGGGGTTGGTGTTGGATCTGACACGCGGTGCGGTCGCGTTGACCGACGTTGATGGCCAGGTATGGCAGATAGAGCCGGATGAGGTCGGTGGCAATCTGCTGATTCATTGTCAGTTGGTACCCTGGCATGCTGGCCGTGGCGACGAACGACAACTGGCGCATTGGATGTCTGTCAACGCCGATGTGGCGCGGATGAAGGGGGCGTGGCTGGCACTTCAGCGCGATCAGGGCCGGATCGCCTTGTATATGTTGATACCTGCTGCATTGTTGACCGCAACCACGCTGGATCATGCCTTGGCGAATCTGGTGCTGTTGCGACGCGAGTTGGCGGCAACAGCAATGACCACGAATCAGCATGGCACTACAGACTGGGCTGCCATGACGGCTGGTAGGGGATATACGGGAGGACTATCCGCATGAAAGGTGTATCCAACCACACGCCGCTGCAAAACGTTCAACAAACTGCAACGGGTCAACCTACTGCGGCCGCACAAGCATCGTTTACTGCCGCAACCCCTGCGGTGCCATCACAACCCGCGGTGAATGGTACCCTGTTGGCTCCAGGTCAGCAGACGGTCGCGCAGCTGTTTGGCGCACCGGGATACTATGCTCAACATACTGACCCGACGTTGCAGCCGTTCTTGTCACAGGGGGAAACATTGATCGGCCAGCGGGCCCATACCAAGCAATTGAACGGGCAAACACCTGGTCCTGACGAAGTGCGTGTCCCGGCTAAAAATAGCGGACTTACCGTGGGTGGAGATGGCTTGCACGAGGTGTTGCCCACCAGTAATAGAGGTGACGTAGCAAAAGCTCCTCTGGGTGTTGTGCGCGATACGCTTGCAGATATTCAGTCGGGCATGCGAACGGCGCCGAGTAAGACGTTCTTTCGTCGTGACGACAATGGCGCACCAGAAGTTGGGGGGCATACCGGCGCGTTCCGGGGCAATCAGGGAACGACTGGGCAAGCCGCGGCACATAATCAACAACGTCATCAGCTATCGAACATACTTGTTCCATCAGCCGCGCCGCCCTCCGATGGGCAAATGGTTGCACAGATGATGTCAAGACATCTCAATGCTACCGCATCGGGGCCCGAAATCATGGCATCCCACTACTTTACGGGGATGAGCCCCAATATGATATTGAACAACCCGCATGGTGAGCGGCATGGCACACATGGGGCTGACGATTTTCGACGACCACTGGAATCCCCAGGTGCTGCCAATCCGTACAATCGCATTGAACTCGCCAGTTTGGTACATGCCGATCGCGAAGTGGCCAAGGAGCGTCTGGAGCAATATATCCAAACCATCCCCGTGCCGGACCGTGGTGAGATCGTACCGCCCAGCCCCAGACGAGCCACGCTGAACGCGGATGGCACCGGTGGGCAATTTGAAACGAATGCGGCATTGTGGGTGCAAGCACCGCCCACTTTCCCGCCCCAGCACGAGGCGGCCCATGAGTCGGCCTGGCTGACCCAGCCGTTGCGACATACACCCGTTGACGCATCACCAGCGCCGACCGCCACAGCTACCATCGCTTCGCAGAATCAACAGCACGATGACAGTTTGCCAAATAGCCCGATACACAAGAAGCCCAAGGTGGGTTCGTATGATGGCAGCTGACGTGCCTGTATCAAATTGATCGCCGGTGGGTGAAGGGGTAAACCGGCGAAGGCGTTTGTACGATACCGGATTCCGATACGAAATCAGGTCAAGGTGGGTTATCAAACTGGGTCAACAGCGCCTAGAATGCAGCCTTCTGCGGTGAGCTGTATGGGCGCCGCTGTTTTCCTGCGGACAACCCCAACTTTCACCATGCGCATCCTGCACACATCCGACTGGCACCTGGGCCAGTATTTCATGGGCAAGACCCGCCAAGCTGAGCATCAGGCCCTGATCACCTGGTTGGCAGAGCAGGTGGAAAAACATCAGATCGATGCGGTATTGCTGGCGGGGGACGTATTCGATTCCGGTACCCCACCCAGTTACGCGCGCAGCTTGTATTACGATTTGATCATGGCCATGAAGTCAGTGGGTACGACACTGGTGGTGCTGGGTGGAAATCATGATTCAGTCGCAACCCTGATGGAATCGAAGCGCCTGTTGCGTGCTTTTCATACCCATGTGATCCCTGGTGTGTTGGATGAACCGGCTGATCAGGTACTGGTGCTGTCAGATCGCCACGGACAACCCGGGGCCGTGCTGTGCGCCATCCCCTATATTCGCCCGCGTGATGTGCTGCAAAGCCAAGCTGGGCAAAGTGCCGAAGACAAACTGCGCTCGCTGCAGCAGGCGATTCAGCAGCATTACCAGCAATTGTTCCTGCAGGCCCAGCAGCGTTGCGATCAATTGGGTGGAGGCTTGCCGATCATTGCCACCGGGCATCTGACAACCGTGGGGGCCAGTGCCAGCGAATCAGTACGGGAAATCTATGTCGGTGCACTGGAGGCCTTTCCGACCCAGGCGTTCCCCGCGGCCGATTACATCGCACTGGGTCATATCCATCGGCCGCAATGGGTGGGCGGGCTGACTCATGTTCGCTATAGCGGCTCGCCCATTGCGCTGAGTTTTGACGAGGCCACACAGGATAAGTTGATGTGGCTGGTCGAGTTGGATTCGACAGGTTTGCAACAAGTCAGCCCCTTGGCGGTACCTTGCTTTCAACCTT
This sequence comes from Chitinivorax sp. B, assembly GCF_005503445.1. Lineage (NCBI taxonomy): Bacteria > Pseudomonadati > Pseudomonadota > Betaproteobacteria > Chitinivorax > Chitinivorax sp. B. The sequence continues at coordinate 97,385 of NZ_SCOH01000020.1, forward strand.
TGATGTCGATAACTGGCAGCCTGGATACGTTGCCTGCTTTGTTGCAGTCCGCGGCATTGCAAGGCACGGCGGATCACCCGGTCTGGCTGGAGGTGGTGGTTCGTGTCGATGACTATTTGAGCGACCTGACCACTCGGGTGCAAGCAATGGCCGACGGGTTGGCAGTGGATATTTTGCGGGTACGACGCGAACGAGGACAAGCCAAATCGGTGTTGCTACCCAATGCATGTGAAATGCTGGACGAATTGACCCCGCTGGATGTGTTTGAACGCCGGCTGGCACAAGAAAGCCTGGATGATGCATTGCATGCGCAGCTGCGACTGCGATATCGGCAGGTGATCAGCCAACTGCAAGGGGCAGATGCATGAAAATCCTCTCCCTGCGTCTGAAAAACCTCAATTCGTTGAAGGGGGAATGCTTCATCGATTTCACCGCAGCGCCTTTTGCTGACAATAGTCTGTTTGCCATTACCGGACCTACTGGCGCGGGCAAAACCACTTTGCTGGATGCGATCTGCCTGGCGCTGTATCACCGTACCCCACGGATGAGTACGGTGTCGCAAAAGACCAATGAGCTGATGACCCGGCATACTGCTGATTGCATGGCGGAAGTGGCATTTGAAGTAAAGGGGGCGCGATATCGGGCTTTCTGGAGTCAGCGGCGCGCCCGAGATCGTGCTGACGGTGCGCTACAAGCGCCGATAGCAGAACTGGCGCAGGCAGATGGCACGATACTGGCCAGCAGTATCAACGAAAAGCTGCGGTTGGTGGAGCAACTGACCGGGCTGGATTTTGCCCGCTTCACCAAATCCATGCTGCTGGCCCAAGGTGGTTTTGCCGCATTTCTGGAAGCCAATGCCAACGAGCGGGCGGAATTGCTGGAAGAACTGACGGGTACCGACATCTATGGGGTGATTTCACAGCAGGTGTTCGAGCGTACCAAAGCCGCCCGAGTGGCGCTGGATCAGTTGCGGGCAAAAGCGGAAGGTGTTGCCATCCTGAGCGAACAGGATTTGCAGCAACGCGAGGTGACACTGGTGGCGTTGGCTCAGCAGCAGACTGAGTTCAAACATCGACAAATTGAACTGCAACGGCAACAGCAATGGCGGGCTGCGCTGGAAAGAGCCGAGCAGGAATTACAGCAAGCCCGCATCCGTCAGCAGCAGGCCGAGTCGGCGCAAGCAGATGCGGCCGAATCGTTACAGCGACTGGCCGACAGCATTCCTGCCACGCAGTTGCGCCCAGCGCTGCAGTCGTGGCAACAAGCACAGCAGGCATGGCAACAGACCCACGATGAGCAGCTTGCCGTGACGCAGCAGCATATGGCAGCACAACAGGCTGGCCACGCGTTATTGTGGCGTATTCATCAATTGGCTGGCCAGGCACAGTCGACCCTGCAACAAGCTCAAGCCCGTTTGTTGACAGAGCAGGCCACCTTACAGCAGCAACAAGCCAGCCGACCCGGTCATGCCCAGCTGGGCGAGCTGTTGCCCGTGTGGCGCAACCGCTTTGATGGCTTGCAACGTATTCAGGCTGACCTGGGGCGTGAACAGACACATCACAATCAGTTGGAACAGGATCAGCAACGGCAGCAGCAAGCGCTGGAAGAACTGTCTGCCAAGTTGACCGATGCGGCTGCAGTATTGGCCAAGGCAGAGGCAGAGGCTGCGCAAATCAACCAGCAACGGGTCATGTTGTTGGCTGGTAGCGATGAAGCGGGGTTGCGCCAGCAATGGCAGGCCGTGCAGGCGCAATTGAACGAGTTTCAGCAGCTGCAGCAAACTGCCGCAGTGCTGCGAGATCAAATCATCCGTCATGCTGACGCCCAGCAAACCTTGCAAGGGTTGGATATCGCCATGGCAGAACACACCGCCATGCGTGACACATTGCGGTTGACCTACAAAGACCTGCAACAACAGGTTGCTGACAAGGAAAAGCTGCTGGAACAGGAACAGCGTATCCAGAGCCTGGACACGTTACGTACCCAGTTGCAGCCAGGGGAGGCGTGCCCGCTGTGCGGCTCGCAGCAGCATCCGGCCATTGCCGACTATCAGGCAATCGATGTGTCGCTCACCCGGCAATTATTGGCAGAAAAACGTACCGCACGTGATCAGGTAGCGGAACAGGGCGCGGCATTGAACGCCACCTTGGCCAACCTGGCCCAACAGCGCGAGCAACGCCAACAGCAGTTGCAAACAAGCCTGAGCGAACATCAGACAGCGTTGACCGCATGGCAGCAAGCGGCGACCAGACTGGGGCTGGCTGTCGAGGCATGGCGAGATCCGGCAGCCATCATGGCCTTGTGTGAATTGCAGCAAACCACACTGAGTGCTGTCGAATCGACACTGGCGCAACTGGATGCTGCCAATCGTGATGCTCAGCAGGCACAGCTTCAATACCAGCAAGCCATGCAGCAACAACAGGCGCTGATGCAACAGCACGCCTTGCAGACGCAGGCCTTGACCAGTCTGATCGCGCAACTGTCCCAAACTGCCACCCGTATCGGCACCTTGCAGCAACAGTATCAGGATGACGGCGCGGCATTGCAGCACACCCTGGCTGAATTCGGGCATGAATTACCAGCACAGTCTGAGCAATGGCTGGTACAACGTTCGGCTGAATGGGCGATCTGGCAGCAGGCACAGCAGCGGCTGCAACAATTGCACGATGCAACTTTGCAGGTGTCACAGCAATTGGTCACTGCTAATCAGCAGCAACAATATTGGCAGTCCCGGTGGTTAGCTTGCGGTGAGGAGGCCATGGCAGCGTTGCCCATCGCTGACGATGCTGCTGCGCTATTGCCTGCCGCTATGACGGAATGGGAGACCCAGCAGGCTCACCATAGTCAGTTGGCAGGGCGCCTGACCCAATTGGTTGGTGACCTGCAGCAACGCCAGCATCAACTGGATCAGCAAACGCTCGCGTGGCAGGCAGCACTGCAAGCCAGCCCCTTCCCTGATCTGCCGGCCCTGCAGGCTGCCCTGCTGCCAGTGCATGAGCAAAACCGGTTGCAGGCGTTGAAGCAAGATCTGGATCAAGCCACATTGCAAGCACAAACCTTGCTCGTTGCGGCACAGCAGGCCTTGCAACAGCTGCAGGCCGATCCGCAAACTGATTCGGATATGGCCACGTTGGTCACACAAGCACAGGCCCTGCAAACAGAGCTGGAGCAATTGGCGGAACGACAGGGCGGTATCCGCGCCGAACTGGCGGCTGATGCCAATAGCCGAGAGGGGCTGAAACAGCTACTGAGCGAGATCGATCACCAGACTGTTGATTACGACTTATGGCAACGTTTGGATAGCCTGATCGGTTCGAAAGAAGGTGACAAATTCCGCCGTTTTGCCCAGGGGCTCACACTGGATCACCTGATCTACCTTGCCAATCAACGCTTGGTTCGCCTGCATGGCCGGTACCTGCTGATTCGCAAGACGGATAGCGAGCTGGGGCTGGGCATTGTCGATACCTGGCAAGGCGATGTCAGTCGTGACACGCGCACCTTATCCGGTGGTGAAAGCTTTCTGGTCAGCCTGGCGTTGGCATTGGCACTCTCCGATCTGGTCAGCCACAAAACCTCCATCGATTCCCTGTTTTTGGACGAAGGTTTCGGCACGCTGGATGGCGACACACTCGATATTGCGCTGGATGCGCTGGACAACCTGAATGCCAGCGGCAAAACCATTGGCGTTATCAGTCATGTCGTGGCCTTGCAGGAACGGATTCCGGTACAGATCCAAGTGCGGAAGGGGCAGGGTGTGGGGGTGTCAACGGTACAGGTGGTGGGGTAGGGGCCGGTATCGGCCTGCCTCGCAGGTTCAGGCCATGTCCCGCGGCCTGGACCGCGTATTGCCACTACGGCCCGGTGCAAGGCCAGTCACGGCTTTACGCAAGTTACCCATGCCAGGTTATTCATGGTCAACCGGTGCTGCCCAAGCGGCCGGATTTGTAAATATGCATCTATTCCAATAATCATATTGATTTGACAGGTTATTCAGCCATTCGCAACAATGCCGACCAGCGTCAGTCCTTTAATAAACAAGCTTGACT